>JBKHCQ010000251.1:0-5670 GCA_046541755.1 Anaerolineales bacterium
AACCTTCGCAAGGGTACGCTTATTTTTCCTCGAAGACGATGCCGTGCTCGCGGAGGCTGAAGTGGCGGTTCTGGCCGATGACCAGGTGATCTAACACTTCGATATCTAGCAGCTTGCCCGCATCGACCAGGCGACGGGTGAGCGCGATGTCCTCCGGAGAGGGGCTGGGATCGCCGGAGGGGTGGTTGTGCGCCACGACCAGCGAGGCGCAGTTGCGGCGCACCGCGCCCCGGAAGACCTCGCTCACCCGCACCAGCGAGGTGTTGAGGCTGCCCTTGTAAAGGATTTCGCGATCTAAGACGCGATTGCGGGTATCCAAGTACATCACCACGAAGTTCTCCTGCGGTTTGTGGCCGATCATAGGCAGCAGGAGGTGCGCCGCGTCCGCCGGTGAGCGGATTTGATAACGTTCCTGGGGAGCTTCGGCCATCAGACGGCGACCTAATTCGAGCGCGCCCATAATCTGCGAGGCCTTCGCCGGGCCGATGCCGTGTTCCGCCTGGATCTGGACGAAGTCGGCGCGGGCCAGGCCGCCCAATCCCTCGAAGGTGGATAAAATGCGCTGGGCCATCGTCAGGACATTTTCGCCGCCGACGCCGGTGCGTAGAATAATCGCCAATAATTCCGCTGTGGATAAAGCCTGCGGCCCCACGCGCGCCAATCGCTCGCGGGGTCGCTCCGTCTCCGGCATCTCCTTGACCGTCACATACTCGTTCATGCTTGCCTCCTGGTTATCTTCTTGCTTACCCGTTAGGGGATGGTATAATTTTGTCCGTTGTCTACTATCTTTATGATTACGGTCGGGCATCTATCGACTATCGACCGATAACGACCGAGGAGTCACTATCTATGATCGACCAATTGTTAGAGATTCTCCCACAAATCGTAACCATTTTGGTGTTGGCGACGGCAGTGTTCGCCACCAGCCTCTGGTTGGGCATGGTCTTGTGGACCTTTCGGGACATTCGCTCCCGCACCCGCGACATCGTCGCGCAGATTTTGGCGACGCTGATGGTCGCCGTGTTGACGGTGCCAGGGCTGATTATTTACTTTCTGGTGCGCCCCCGCGAGACCTTGGCCGAGGCCTACGAGCATGCGCTAGAGCAAGAGGCGCTGCTTCAGGCCGTCGAGGAGCCAGAGGTTTGCCCCTCCTGCGGGGCGAAGGCGCGCGGCACGTACCTCTATTGCCCCTACTGCCACACCCAATTGAAGAAAAAGTGCGTCACCTGCGGCGAGATCTTAGATCTGGAATGGAACCTGTGCCCCTATTGCGGCGCGTCGCAGGGGATGCACGTCGTCGAGCCGGTGATGGATCGTGGAGGCGAGGTGGAAGAAATGGAGGGGCAACCGCAGGAGCCGATGGAAGTCTGATCGCGGCGCGACACTCATCAATCAAAACTTAGCAGCGGGAATTTCGCGTTCCCGCTGCTTTTCGTTTAGACCAGACCTGACGGGTTTCTGAAACCCGTCAGGTCTGCGCGAGCGTTTTTAACCCTTGCGAAGGTTACGCAAACATCTTAAGGCTGAAAATGTATCTGGAAGTTGAATGCTGTGCTGGGTCCAAAAGATGCAACTAACCTTCGCAAGGACGCCGTTTTAGCTCACATCCACATCTCGGACGGTATGCACCTTGACCATGTTGGTCACGCCGTGCACCTCGAAGGGAATCCCCGCCGTCAAAACGACGTTGCTTCCCACATCGGCGAAGCCCCGCTCCACCGCCGATTGCACCATCGTCTGGATCATCTGATCGGTGTCGTTAAAGGCGGAGACCAGCGCGGGCACGACGCCCCAGATCAATTGCATCCGGCGCGCCGTCTCCACAAAGGGCGTGACGCCCAACAGCGGCACGGGGGGGCGATGGCGCGCGACGGTGCGCGCCGTGCGCCCGGACTCTGTCGAGGAGAGGATGGCGGTCGCGTTAGCCGTCTGCCCGATCACGACGGTGGCCCGGCTGATGGCGCTGGAGATCATTGCCGCGTTGGTCATCTCTTCCGTCGTCACGTTGATATCTAAGAGTTGGTTGTAAGGGAAATTTTCGGATTTTTCGACATTGACCGCGATTTTCGCCATCATCCGCACGGCCTCGACAGGATATTTGCCAATCGAGGTCTCGCCGGAGAGCATCACCGCGTCGCTGCCGTCCAGGATCGCGTTGGCGACGTCGGAGGCCTCCGCGCGGGTCGGGCGCGGCATGTCGATCATCGACTGGAGCATCTGCGTGGCCGTGATGACCGGCTTGCCCAATAGATTGGAGAGCTTGATGATCTCTTTCTGCACCAGGGGCACCTGCTCCGGCGAAATCTCGACGCCCAGATCGCCGCGCGCGACCATCACCGCGTCGGCGGCCTGGACAATTGCCTCCAACTCCTCCAGCGCCTCCGGCTTTTCGATCTTGGCGACGAGGGCCGGGATGTGGTGGGGGTTCTCGCCGACCTTCCGCTCGCGGCTGGCGTCTGCGCGATCCAGCAGATAGTCGCGTAGCTGCGTAATATCATTGGCGTGGCGCACGAAGGAGAGCGCCAGATAATCCAGGCCTAACTCCAGCGCGTGCGTCGCGTCGTGGCAATCCTTCTCCGTCATCGCGGGGATCTTCAACTTCACGTTGGGCAGATTGACGCCCTTGTGCGAGGTTAGGACGCCGCCCAATCGGACGCGGCAGCGCAGTTCCAGCGGGGAGACGGTCTCCGCCTCCAACTCCAGCGTCCCGTCATCCAACAGAAGGCGATCTCCTGCTTCGACGTCGGGGATGATCTCTGGATGGGGGAACGGGATGTCACGATTGGGATCTTTCACCTCGCCGGCGGTCAGGATGATCTCCGCGCCGTTCTTGAGCATCACGCCGCCCTCCGGCAGCTCTCCGACGCGAATCTTCGGGCCTTGGAGATCTCCCATCAGGGCGATGTATTGGCCCTCTTCCTCGGCAACCTGCCGCACCATCTCCGCCGTCCGGCGTTTGTTCTCGTGTGTGCCGTGCGAGTAATTCAGGCGCGCCACGGTCATCCCGGCGCGGATCATCGCGCGGATAATATCCGGGGAATCGGTCGCGGGGCCAAGCGTGCAGACAATCTTCGTCAGTGGCATACTTCCTCCTTTTTGATTGCAGATGGATTATAAATGGATTATAGATGGATCTAGCTACCTGACACTTTTAGAAAACAGCTCACGGATTTTCACGGATCGCGCAGATTTTTTAGATCTTTCGACGGGGAAATTCCCCATCTTGGTGCGCGTTTTACCGCTCACGTCCATTTGGACGAGTTGAAGGCTGAATTTTAATCCTTACATTCCCGGAATGGCTCTTCGTGCAATATAAAATCAAAAAATATCTGCGTTAATCTGTGTTTATCCGTGAGCTAAGAAGGGTTGGGCAGCTAGTAGATGGATTACAGTTTCTTAATTGGGGAACTTCGTAAATATGGTACAATGACGCAATGATACAATGTTATTCACCTCACAGAGATTTTAGCATCATTTAGAAGAAATACCTAATCAAGTTCTCCCCCTGGCGAAGGTTCCGCGTGGATTTTTAAAGATCAGCCCTGTGCACCGTCGAAAAGAGCGCTGGAGACATGAGGGATCGTAACCTTCGCCAGGGTAGCCGGGAACTAACCCAACAAGGAGAAACCGTTATGAACTTATACCAAGCCATCCTCAACCGCCGCTCGATTCGTCGCTATGATAAGACGCCGCTGGATAAAGAGACGTTGGCCCAGGTCGATCACATCACCGATCAGGCCCTGCCGTTGGTGGAGGGCAATCGCTGCCGCGTGATGCGGCGCGATGTGGTCGACGGCGAGGATCTCACTGTCGCCATCGGCGGCTATGGCCACGTCGTCAGCCCGCCCCATTACCTCGTCCCCTACATCTTGGGCGATACGATGCCCTTAGCCGATCTGGGCTACCGGATGGAGCAGATGGCCGTGCGCCTGGCGCGCATCGGCATCGGATCCTGCTTCATCGGGACGTTGGATCGCGAATCCAACCTGCGCGTGCGATTCCGCCTGCCGCGCGAGGCGCACACCGCCGCCATCCTGCTCTTCGGGCGCGCGGTGCAGAACATCGGTGGGCGCGCGGTCAATGCCGTGATTCGCCGCGCCACCGGCGGCGCCAATCGCCTGCCTATGGAGGAGATTTTCTTCGATTCGGATTTCGATCATCCCGCGAAGCCGCCCGCCAAACTCAAGAAGATTATCCAGGCCGCGCGCCAGGCCCCTTCCTCCCTGAACACCCAGCCCTGGCGCATCCTCTGGCGCGATGGCGCGCTCTATTTCTACGTCCGGCGCGACCATCCCAACTATGAGAAGGAAGACCCTCGCTATCGCTACGTGGATGGCGGCAACTGCATGGCCAACATCACCCTGGCGTTGGAGGTTTTCAATCTCGCGGGGGATTGGGAACGCTACGCGCCGACCCTGCGCTTCCCCGAGCCGCCGGCCTCCTTAGAGATAGAGATAGAGCCGTTGGCGAAGTTACCGCTGGACATCTAAGCTAGAAAAACTCAACCAGGAGAAAACGATGAAAACGATTGGCATCTTGGGCGGGATGAGTCCCGAATCGACCGTGGCCTACTATGAGTACATCACGCGCACCTACACCGCGCGCTTTGGCGATTACGGCTACCCGGAGATCATCATCTACAGCGTCAGCTTCCAGCCCTACGTGGATTGGCCGAACGCCGGGCGCTGGGATCTGGTCGCGGCGGGACTCGCGGAGGCGGCGCGCAAGCTGGCCGCCGCCGGCGCGGATTTCGTGCTCATCGCCACCAACACGATGCACAAGGTCGTCGATGAGGTGCGCGCGGCGGTCGATGTGCCGGTGCTGAGCCTGCTGGACGCCGTCGGTGAGGCGATTTTGGCTCAGGGGATTTCTACCGTCGGTCTGCTGGGCACGCGCTTCACGATGGAAAAGCCCTTTTATCGCGACGCGCTGGCGGAGCAGGGGATCACCGTGCTCGTGCCGGAGGAAACGGAACGCGACATCGTCCATCGCGTCATCTACGAGGAACTGGTCGCGGGGAAGATTCGCGAGGCCTCCCGCGCGCAGTACGTGGCCATCATCAGGGGATTGGCCGCGCGCGGCGCCGAGGGCATCGTACTGGGTTGCACGGAGATTCCGCTGCTGGTCCGGCCCGAGGATGTGAGCCTTCCGCTCTTCGATACGACCCAGATCCACGCCGAGGCGGCGCTGACCTACGCGATCAATCAGCAAATTTAGCAGATTTAGCAGATGAAGCAGAGTTGGTAGATTCTATGCTGCCCGGAAGGCCCACAAAAAGAACGCGGCCCGATTCGAGTTACTCGAATCGGGCCGCGCAATGTCAAACAGCGCCAGACTTTTGAAATTACTTCGTTTCGCGATAGACCACGTGGCGGCGCACGAAAGGATCATACTTCTTCAATTCCAAGCGTCCCCGGTCATTCCGGCGATTCTTCTCGGTATGATACATATGCCCGCTTTCTGTGCTCTTCATCTTGACTAAAATGCGAGGCCCCTTCTTCTTTGCCATATTTCACCATCCTCCTCAAACTCAGTGACGCCGTATTGCGGCGCAACGATTTCCCAATAATGCCTTGACATTATAACTTCCTTGACCCACCTGTCAAGCGTGGTACAACGAGATCAACAACGAATTAAGAAACGAACGAAGTAAACGAAGTATTTGATCTC
>JBKHCQ010000252.1:0-5625 GCA_046541755.1 Anaerolineales bacterium
TGGGTTTCAACGCGGCATGGTTTAAGTTAGATGGACACTTTTGGGTAAGGTCTCTTTTTAGCTAACCTCCTTACGGGGACTCAAGTACCCTGGACAGGCATCCTTGGCCCTCCTTGGCCCTCCTTGGCCCTCCTTGGCCCTAAGGCCCAATGGCCGAGGGAAGGCCCATTGCATCCGCGAAGGCGGATGCCCGGCGTGCAGAGCCTCTCGAAGGGACTTTAGTCGCTGACAGAGTGTGAACCTAATTATCCTGGAAAATGAACCATTCCTGAATTTGGCTATGGGGTCTGTTAAGGTGCGTT
Organism: Anaerolineales bacterium; assembly: GCA_046541755.1. Classification (GTDB taxonomy): domain Bacteria; phylum Chloroflexota; class Anaerolineae; order B4-G1; family SLSP01; genus JAAAOZ01. Next base: position 303 of record JBKHCQ010000252.1, read on the forward strand.
TTCAATAGACAGCATCACCGAGAAGGCACGAAGAAATGATTCTTTCTGTGAAAAACTCCGTGAAATTCAGTGTAACTAGCCGGAGCATCATTCGCACCCAATTTCATCTAAAAACCAACAAGAGCCTCTTCAATAACGGGAGGCCAGGAGGTTACTTGTAGATGCAAACTCCGCTGCTGTACACTATCATCAAGCGCATATATCCGCCCATCAAAGATCTCACCGGCCGCGAGCGCGTGCAAACCAGCGCTGATGTTTTGGGCGTTCTCTATTCCGCGCCCTTAGCGCTGGCCGGGCTGCTATGGCTGATCACCCTGACCGACTTTGCCCGCTTCCGCGCCGCGTGGATGATGGTTGCGCTGATCCTGCTGCTCCATTTTATCTTTGAGAGGTTAGATTTCTATCTCTACGTCGAGACCACGCCGGGTACCTACGCCGATTGGAGCGATTCCTTAGTCAGTTTGATTTCATGGTCAGCCGTCTTGATCTTTGGGCCGACGGCGCTGTGGCTCACCGTCCTCTGGCTGGGAATGTGGACGTGGCGCAAGTGGCGACGGGCAATCTCAGGTCAGTGGCGCTGGAATATCATCCGCAACTTGAGTTTTCACCTGATGACGGAGATCTTCGCCTGCTTGATTGCTGTTGCGTTCTATCGCTCCTGGGGGGGCGCTTTTCCTCTGCCAGGATTAGATCTGCGCTATTTGTGGCCCGCGCTCGGTGCGACCCTGGTTTGGATGTTGAGTGTGGGCACTTTCTGGGCGCCGCTGCTGAATTTCTTCAGCCAGTTTGAGGGGTTCGCCTGGGGCGAAAGTTGGTGGGAGACCTGGGTGAGATTCTTGGGGATGACGCTCATCTGGCGCATCTTAGTTGATCCCTTCGCGATTTTGGCCGCCGGATTGTACGCTCAAAATGGCCTGGCCGGCTATCTCTTCTTTGCTTCCTTTTTGGTACTGGTCGGATTCATGGGCCATCGCCTCAGCCAAACCGCCGAGCAAAGCCAACTGCGTTTCCGCGAACTGGAGAAGCTCGAGCGCCTGGGCCGGGACATCATCCGCATCGCGCCGGAGTTTTCGGATCTATCGACCGTGTTGCGCGATAACCTCTGTAATATGTTCCCCTTTGCGCATATCGAGATCCGCATCTTCCCCGATAAGACCTATCTGCACTACCCAGATAGCTGGCCGCCGGTCGATGAGAAGGTCTGGCGCTGGTTGCATCACCATGGATCTACTGGCTCCAATTCCTCAGAATCGTATGTCTTCCAGCCTAAGTCCGAGACGCCCTGGGGGGAGACGCTCAAGGTCAAGGCCATCATCCTGGCGCCTATCTTGGGCGTGGAGACGCTGGAGGTCATCGGCGGCGTCTATCTGGCGCGCTACCGCGATACCGAGGCCATCTCAAGCCTGTTGCCCGCGCTGCAATCCCTGGCGGCGCAGATCGCATCGGCGCTCCGGCAGGCGGAGGATTATCGGCAGCGGATGGCCTTCCATCGCGTGGAGCAGGAGCTGGCGATGGCCGGGCGTATCCAGGCGAGCTTCTTGCCCAGCGAATTGCCCCCGATCCCCGGCTGGCAACTGGCCGTGACGCTGATTCCGGCCCGGCAGGCGGCGGGCGACTTCTACGATGTCATCCCCCTGCCCAACGGGCGGCTGGCCATCATCGTGGCGGATGTGGCCGATAAGGGAATGGGCGCGGCGCTGGTGATGGCGCTGAGCCGCACGCTGCTCCGCACCTACGCGCTGGAATATCACAACCGCCCCGATTTTGTGATGCGCGTGGTCAATCGCCGCATCTTGCAGGATACCGACGCCGGGCTGTTCGTCACCGTCTTCTACGGCGTGTTGGATCCAATGACGGGCGAGCTGACCTACTGCAACGCCGGCCATCCGCCCCCCTTCCTGCTCCGCGACGCCGTCAACTCCGATGACAGTATCCACGCCCTGACGCGCACCGGTATGGCGCTGGGGGTGATGCAGGGGATCTCCTGGAAGCGGCAGGAGGTGGAGATCGAGCCAGGCAACCTGCTGGCCATCTATACCGATGGCATCACCGAGGCGGAAAGCGAAGGCGGTGAGTTCTTCCGGCGGGAGGGCCTGGAAGAGGTACTGCGGCAATACTTCGCGCAATCCGCCCATGAGGTCCAAATTGGGGTGCTCTCTGCAATGCGATCCTTCGCGGGTGAGTTTTTGCAGCGCGATGACATCACTTTTATGACCTTGAAGCGCGATGCTTCTTGACCCCGATCCATGATGTGGAGTTGATCATTGACGCCCCTGGAAAAACTAACGCAAAGATGCAAAGACGCTAAGAAAATTAAGTTGATGGCTCCCATAGGAAATCGGTGAAATCATCCCCGTTCATCCAGCGGTTTAATTTAGACACAGGGCACCACCGGGAAGGCACAAAAAGGCACGGAAAAATGATTCTCTCTGTGTATCTCGGCATGATTCAAGAGATAGAGAGATTGGTTTACACTTTTATTTTACTCAGAAATCCCCTGCCTTTTAAAATAAATGCCCGGCGAATACCTTGGCCCTAAGGCCCAATGGCCGAGGGAATTCGCGGCTACATTTACGAAACCGGCCTTCGCCTTCACCCAAAAACCAACAAGAGCCAAGGTTGATATGATCTGAATTGATTTGGAATTGGTATCTGTCGATCTGCTCAGACACCCTCGGGGACGAGGGCTTGGAGCGTTGCTCATAAGACTAAACGGTTACTGGAATTGATTTGATGGAGGAACTGAGATGCCTTTTACCTTTACCCGATTGGACATCCCCGATGTCATCCTAGTCGAGCCGCGCGTCTTCCAGGATGAGCGCGGTTTCTTTTTGGAGACCTACAAGCATTCCGATTTCATCGCCGGCGGGATCTCCGAACCGTTTGTGCAGACCAATCACTCCCACTCGATGCGGGGCGTGCTGCGCGGCTTGCACTATCAGACGCCGCCGATGGCTCAAGGCAAGTTGGTCGGCGCGATTCACGGACGCATCTTCGATGTGGGCGTGGATCTGCGCAAGGGATCGCCGACCTACGGCCTGTGGGTGGGCGAGATTTTAGCCGGCGATGCGCCGCGCTATCTCTACATCCCGCCTGGCTTCGCCCACGGCTTCTGCGTGCTGAGCGAGACGGCGGACATCGTCTACCAGGTGACGGCGGAGTACTCCGCCGCGCACGATCGCGGCATCCTGTGGAACGATCCCGATATCGGCATCGACTGGCCGCTGGCGGGCGCGCCGCTGCTTTCGCCCAAGGATGAAGCGCAACCGCGCTTGGCGGCGGCGGAGAATCCCTTTGTTTATAATCATCCAGCTACATCCATCATCCAAGAAGGTGCGCGATGACCCCCTGGCTGATCGCGCTCATCGCCGGGGCCGCGCTCTTGATCGCCGGCGGATGGTACTTCTCCCACATCATCCTCTATCCCAAAACATGGGAGGTGCAGGCCACCTACGATTATGTGGTGGAGAATGGCCAGTTAGATCCCGCGCGGTGGAAGGCGTGGCCCAAAGAGGAGGTGCGCATCCAGTCGCCCCACGGCTACCCGCTCTTCGGCATCTACCTGCCCCAATCAGAGGCCCCCGCGGCCAAGAAGACCGTGATCATCGTGCACGGCATCACCTTCACGCTCTACGGCTCGGTGAAGTACGTGGAGATGTTCTACCGGCGGGGATTCAACGTCCTGCTGATTGATCAGCGCCATCACGGGCGCAGCGGCGGGCCGAACACGACCTTCGGCTTCCAAGAGAAGTACGACCTCCAGGCGTGGATGGATTGGGCATTAGAGCGCAGCGGCGAGGATTGCCGCGTGGGGACGCACGGTGAGTCGCTGGGCGCGGCGACGGCGCTCCAGCACGCGTCCATCGATCCGCGCGTGGCCTTCGTCATCGCCGATTGTCCCTACGCCAGCGCCTTCGACGAGTTCGCCTACCGCTTCCGGGCCGATTACCGCCTGCCGCCCTTCCCGCTGATCCACATCGCCAACCTCATCAGCAAAGCGCGCGCCGGTTTCGATTTCAAGGCGGCGGCCCCCATCGCCACGATCTCCGAGGTCACGACGCCCATCTTCTTCATCCACGGCGCCGATGACGCCTACATCCCGCCAGCGGCCAGCCGCGCGCTCTATGAAGCGAAGCGGCGCGGCCTGCGGAAGATCTGGCTGGCGCCCAACGCCAATCACGCCGAATCGCTGCTCAAGAACCCGGCAGACTATGATCGCCGCGTGGGGGAGTTTTTGGCTGAGATCAAGATGTAGCACGAAAAAAGTAGCGGGAGGCATCAACATGGATCTAGTCAATGGCAAGATTGAGATAGATCCAGCACGACGAGCGTAGTTCGAGAAGCTTTTTAATGATAGAAAGCGGAAGCTGGACTTCTCTAAAACTTTAATCTATAATAATGATGTCACTTCAGGGAGGAAACATGGCGCGGGCTATGACGAACAACTTGACCTCTTGATGCGCGGCGTGGAGTATGGCGACGCACAGCTTCATGAACCTGGTGACGCGCTGGCCGCCGACCAAGATGGCTGACCTGATGCACAAGCTGCAAAGAGAAATGAGCCATCCAACGGCATGCAAGAAGGTTAGTCTGGGAGATCACGGACATCTTCCACGACCAGGAGGCCGCCGATGCCGCCGCAAAACACTTCGCGCGCATCCATCAGGAAAATTCGAAGCAAATCGACCGGAAAAATCGCTGTGGGCACCTTAGAGCGTCCCTAACCAAGCTCAAGGCCAACGAAGCTGGAGTTGATGTACGTGTCAAATGGCCTACCACACAATCTCGCGCATCTCAGACGCCTTAGAACTGCTTCGAAAACCCAAGGATAGGTTGACAATTGACATCCAAAAGGGATGTGTTAAACTAAAATTGAACTGAAGGAAATTATAAGCCCAGGAGGATTCTCATGGCCGAGTCGGAAAAAGAACGTCTTGTTGTAGTCTGCGTAGAAGATGAGCCTGAGATGATTGATCTTATCAAGCTCATTTTGGGGCGACGCAATTTCAAATTGATTGGCGCGGTCGGAGGGCGGGAAGGTCTGGAGACCATTCGCGAGAAAAAGCCTGAACTGGTACTGTTGGATTTGATGATGCCAGATATGGACGGCTGGGAAGTTTACCAGCGCATGAAGGCGGATCCGGAATTACAGCATATTCCCGTGATTGTGGTCACAGCTAAAGCTCAGAGCATTGATAAGGTCTTAGGCCTCCATATCGCCAAAGTGGACGACTATGTGACGAAGCCTTTCGGCCCGCAAGAGTTGCTGGCTAGTGTTAACAAGGTGCTGGGAATCTCGCTAGAACAATAGCCCTCTTTCCCT
>JBKHCQ010000253.1:0-5621 GCA_046541755.1 Anaerolineales bacterium
GCCGACTTCGGTTTTCAGACTGCGATTATGAAGATTAAGAAAATAATCCGGTAATTAGGAGAGTGTTTATAATTCACCGCCCGGACGTAAACATCCAAGCTCAAAGGGCAAAGCCTCCTTCGGAGGCTGAATCTACGAGCCTGCAAGGCTTTGTTCTTTTAGCGCGGGGACTTCCATCCCCGTGCGAAGAAGGCAAAATTATTACCGAATTAATTTTTTAAAGTCCATAAGCCGACTGGACTGGACAGCGTCCCCCGGCGTTGAGTCGGCGTTTAGCCGACTTCGGTTTTTAGACTGGGAATTCATTCCCAGGCCACTTCCCAGAAAGGACCCTATGATCATCATCATCAACGGCCCGTGCGGCATTGGCAAAACCTCCGCCGCGTGGGAGTTGCAGACCCGCTTCGAGCGCTCCGTGATGTTAGACGGCGATTACATCGGCGCGGTGCATCCCTTCGAGATCTACGACAACACGCGCGCCGCCTATCTCTACCGCACGTTGCGCCACTTGATCGAATTTCACGTCGCCGAGGGCGGCTACGAGCACTTCGTCATCAACTACGTCTTCGAGTCGCCGGCCTCGCTGCGGCGCCTGCGCGAGATGCTGGCCCCGTTCGGCCCGAGCTACGCCTTCCGCCTCACCGCCGAGGACGCGGCCATCGAGCGCCGCATCCGGCAGCGCGGCGGCGAGGATGCCCCGTGGCATCTGAAGCGCTACAAGGAGTTGCAGGCGATCCTCTCGGCGGCCGCCCGGCGCGGCGACATCGGCTTCCCCATCGACACGACCAACCTGAGCGTCGCCGAGGTCGCCGACCGAATGTGGCAGCGCATCCACGAGCCGGTTCGCGTCGCGCCCTACGATCCGAGATGGCCCGCGCGCTTCGAAGCCGAGCGGGCGCGCGTGGCCGAGGCGCTGGGCGATCTGGCCTTAGACATCCAGCACATCGGCAGCACCGCTGTGCCCGGCCTCGCCGCCAAGCCCATCATCGACCTCCTCGTCCTCGTGCGCGATCTAGCCGACGCCACGGCCTGCATCGCGCCGCTGAGCGAGTTGGGCTACATCTTTGTGGATCACGTGGAGAACTTCGAACGGCGCTTCTTCCGCAAGGGGATGCCGAGGACGCATCATCTCCACATCGTCGCGGCGGGCAGCGCCGAGGCGCATCGACATCCGGCTTTTCGCGACGCCCTGCGCGCCGATCCCGAACTGCGGGCGGCCTACGCGCGCCTCAAGCGCGACCTAGCCGCGCAGAATGAGGGGGATCGGCGGGGCTACACTGAGGGGAAGACGGCCTTCGTGCGCGCGGCGCTGGCCCGTCATCGCGCCGGGCGGGAGAGTTGAGCGCGATGCACGTGGTGATGATCGGCCCCTTTGGATTGCGTCCGCGCGGCACGATGAGCGTCCGCGCGCTGCCGCTGGCCAAGGCCTTGGTCGCGCGCGGCCATCGCGCCACGCTGCTCCTCCCGCCGTGGCAGAATCCAGAGGACGCGGGCCGCTGCTGGGAGGAAGAGGGGGTGCGGGTCGAGAACCTGCCGCTGCCGGCGGGCATCCCCGGCTGGTTCCACGGGCGCCTGGCGATCCGACTAGCCCAACGCGCGCGGGAACTCCGCCCCGACGTGATCCACGCCTTCAAGCCGAAGGCCTACGCGGGCCTGGCGCATCTGCTTCTGTACCTGGGGAACACGCCCATCGTCGTCGATACGGACGATTGGGAGGGGCCGGGCGGCTGGAACGACCTCAATCCGTACCCCGCGCCGCTGCGCCGGTTCTTCGCGTGGCAGGAGCGCTGGGGCCTGCGCCACGCCGACGCGGTGACGGCGGCCAGTCAAGCGCTGGTGACGTTGACCTGGGCCACCGGCGGCCCGCCGGAGCGCGTCGTCTACCTGCCCAATGGCTTCGCGTGGCCCCATCCGCCCGTGACGCGCGCGCCGCACGAGCGCCCCACGCTGCTGCTCTACACCCGCTTCTTCGAGTTCGAGCTGGCGCGGCTGTGGCGCATCGTCCAGGCCGTGCGCCGCGAGCGGCCAAATGCGCGGCTCTGGGTCGTGGGAGAGGGCTTCTTCGGGGAGGAGGCGCAGCTCCAGGAGATGGCGCGCGCGGCCGGCTGGCGGGTCTCTGATGCGGCGCCGCCCCCGCCCGATGCGGACTTGATCCTGGCCGGGTGGGCGCCCTTGGCCGAGCAGCCCGCGCACTTCGCCCAGGCCGATGTGGCGCTCTATCCCTTCGACGATACGCTCATCAATCGCGCCAAATGCCCCGTCAAATTGATGGATCTGCTGGCGGCGGGGGTGCCGGTTGTGGGCGAGGGTGTGGGGCACATCGCAGCGGTCATCGCCAACGGAGAGACCGGCGTGCTCGTGCCGCCGGGCGGGGATGAGGCCTTCGCGGCGGCGGTGCTGGCGCTCCTAGATGCGCCCGCGCGCCGGGAGGCGTTGGGCGCGCGCGCCGCCGAGCATGTGCGGGCGCACTTCTCGTGGCCGGCGCTGGCCGCCCGCGCGGAGCGGGCATACGGCTACGCGCTTGGGGGAAAATAGGTAGCGAAAAGGTAGCTGTTTAGTCTTGTGAGCGCCCGGCGGTTAAAACCACGGCCACTACTACGAAGTCGCCCTGCGGCGACTAGATTCTAACCGGCGAAGGCCGGTTTTGTAAATGTAGCCGCGAATTTATTCGCCGGGCTTTTTTTGAAGTTCTGGAAACATCCACGCACTCTTCGGCTTATGACCAAGCATATACTGCGTGAGGCGCTGCTTTTCCTTCAGTTCAAGTGCGTTGCACCTTGCGCCCTTACTCCTGATGCACCGGGATGACGAAGCTGAAGGTGCTGCCCCCGCCGGGTTCGCTCGCCACCCAGATGCGCCCGCCGTTGGCCTCGACTAAGGTCTTCGCCACGGCCATCCCGACGCCGGTCTCCCCCATCCCCGCGACGAGGGGCTGATTGGCGCGGTAGAATTTGCGGAAGACACGCGGATAATCCTCTGGGTCGATGCCGCCGCCCGTGTCCGTCACGGAGACGCGGATGTAATTTTCCGCGCCGGTGCTGGTCTCCTCGCGGGCCGTGATCTTCACCTCGGTCTGGGGCTGGGAACAGAGCGCGGCGTTGGAAAGCAAGCGCAACATGATCTGGTAGAGGCTATCGCGGTCCGCCAGGACCGAGGATAGTTCGTCGGGCAGATCTAAGTTCACCGTCAGCCGCCGCTCGCGGAAACGCGCGCTCAGGCCCATCACGCCCTCCTCGATGATCTCGATCAAGTTGACCGGCTGGGGCGAGAGCTTCATTGCCCGGCTGGCGGGCGAGGCGAGATGCACCAAATCGTTGAGCAGATGATTCAGTTGCTCGACGTTGGCCTTCACGCGCTCCAGGAAATCCTTCTGCATCTTGGTCAGAATCCCCAATTGTTCGCCCATCAAGAGATCAGTGTAGCCGATGAGCGCTGTCATCGGCGTGCGGAACTCATTGGCCAGGCTGATGATGGCCTCCTCGCGCTCGATCTCGTTTTCCGGCATGCGCAGCGTGATCACCAGGCCGTCGGGCTTGCCATCGTGGCCGACGAGCGTGACCAAATCGGCCTCCACGCGATCTTCTAAGGCGGTGAGCGTGAGATGATCCCGGCGGTGGCTGTTGACCTCATCGGAGAGCAACTCCCCAATCGATTTGGCCCACTCGGCGCTGGGGTAGATGCCGTTGATGGGATGGCCGGTCACATCGCCCTCCGGCAACTGCAGCATCCGGCGCGCCAGCGCGTCGGCGGTCATAATGCGCCCCTCCTCGTCGGCCACGATCAGGCCCACCGCCATATTATCCTGCGCGGCCTCTTGCGCAGCCTTGAGCTTGCTGTACATCGATTTGAGCGTGCGCTGCGCATCCTTCAGCCGATCTTGTAGCTTGCGGCGTTGCTCCTCTTCCTGCTCCAAGCGGGCCTTGGTCTCGCTCAACTGGCTGGCCATTCGGTTGCGATCATCCATCAGCATATCGCGGTCGTAGACCAGCTCCTGGGTCTCCCGTTGCAGCTTGTCGCGGTTCGTCGTCATCTTGTGGATTTCGGCCTGGAGATTCTGGCGCTCTTCCGCCAACGACTTGACCTCCATCTGCCACACATCGATCTCCGTGCTGGAGGGTTGGCGACTCATCTCATCCACCTGGCGGCGGAGCTGGCTGACCTTGCGATCGCGGGCCGCGAGCTGGCCTTCTAACCCCTCGATCTTGGCTTCTAGCTCCAGGACGCGCTGCTCGGTGAGGGCTTGCTGCTCTGATTCCTGCTCGCGCAGGCGATTGAGCAGCAGCTTGCGCTTGTTCTCGCTGCGCCCGCGCACAATCGAGGTCGCCAGCAACATCGCTACCAAGCGATGCGTCGCGATGGCGTGCAGTTGCAGGGGCCGATGGCTTTCAGGGTTGCCCAGCAGCAACATGCCCACCCATTCCTCATTGCGATACATCGGCAGCGCGGAAAGCGGGCCGACATTCTCAAAGCCCAGGCGCTCGTAGAGCTTGGAAACCCAGGGCGCTTGACGCGGCTTGTGCACCACTTGGGCCTGATGTGTTTTGTAGGCCTGGTGCAGCGCCGGATAGGCGTCCAAGGTCAATTCCGGCGTCTCCATCTGCGCCGTGGTCGGCGGGTGGACGGCGATCACCTGGACGTGGGGCGGCTCGCCCTCGCGTGCATTCTCCGCCTCTAAAGCGATGGCGCACATATCCACATCTAACAGCTTGGCGAATTTGGAGGAGGCGATCATCAAGGCCGGCTCCGGCTCGCTGGTCGATTCGATGCCGTGGAGAATCTCCTGCAAGTAATCGACGTCGGTGATTTGGGCGCTACCGGCCGGGGCCTCGCCCGCGAGCAGTTGCCGATGGACGAGGATCGAGAGCAGGGGGTAGACGACTAACGCGCTCAAGCGCTGCCATCCAGAGAAGTGGGTTTGCAGGTTGGGATCGACAAACTGCGCCACATCGCCCAGCATCCAGAAGAGCCAGAGGCCGGCGAGCCATTCCCACTCGGCCGGCCGGAGGATGAGCGTCAGCACGAGGAACATCCCGGCGAGGACGAAGTTGAAGATCGTCCAGACCTGCTCCTGGATGGTCTCGTTGTACGCGCGGGGCACGGCAGCTTCCGCCGGCCAGGTGGCGGCGCAGTAGCCGTAGAAAATGAGGCTCAGCGCGATCACGCTCCAGAAAAGGATGCGCTGCCAGTTGGGGGGTGAGAGCGGCGCGAGGGCCGCGCCGGCCGCCAGCGCCAAGCTGAGGGAGGTCAGCCAGCGCTCCAACGGCGGCAAAATCATCGCGGGATCTAAGAAAGCGCCCTGGCCCAGCAGGCCCACCACGATCAGGGCGATGCGCCCGCCGAGGATGATCAGGATCGCCCCCCACCAGCGCCGCGCGCGCACAGAGGATGCGTCGGCGCGCCGCGCGGAGATCGCCGAAAAGAGCGCCTGTTGCAGCGCGAAAAACGTAATCAGGAAGTAGACCAGATCGCCGGGCGGCTGCGTGATGAGTCGAATAGCCTCATAAAGGATGTTCATAAGCTTTTCCCCTTGGATATTTTCTTTGATTATTATAGTCGTGATCGCGCATTTGACCAATAACAAAGGGGGGAAGAAATAATTAACGCGCGCCAATGAATTGATT
>JBKHCQ010000254.1:0-5610 GCA_046541755.1 Anaerolineales bacterium
CGGCGCGCGATGCGCTCCCCGCCATCCAAGGCCACCGGATAGGTGATGCCATACTCGTCGCGCGCGCGCTCCACGCCGCTCCGCGTGTCCTTGTGCGCGATCCCGATGAATCTGACCGGCTGTGCTCGATAGGTCTCCCAGACCTGCTGCAAATCGGGCAACTCCTCTCGGCAGGGCGGGCACCATGATCCCCAGAAGTTGATGACGACGATCTCGCCGCGCAGCTCCTGGAGCGCGAGCATTTCCTCCTCTAACAGCGGCAGGCGGAAGTCGGGCGCGGGTTGCCCGACGAGGGGGCGTCCCGCGTCGGCGGCGACCGCGCCGTGGGAGGCGCCCCACATCGCCCAGGCGGAGATCAACAGCAGCAACAGGCCGCCGATCAGCGCGACTGTGTTCCAGGCGGGGCGGCGGAATCGCGGCCAGAAGGCCAGCATCCCGCCAGCGAGCAAGACCAGGCCGCCGAGCCACAGGAAGTTGATCAGGACATTGATCATCACCGTGAGCGTCGCGCGGTTGCCCTCGGCGTTCCAGCCCGCCAGCACCAGATAGAGATCCTCGCGTGCGGCGGCCCGCAGCGCCGGCGTGGTGATGCGCTGCTCCGTGTGCGGATAGTAATCCAGCCGGGGATGCAGCGTCGCCAGGTAGGTCTGCTCACGGTAGACGGCGACGACGGCCCGGAAGGCCTGGTGATCCTCCCGCGGCTCGCGCTCCAGGGCCTCGAAGACGAGCGTGTACGGTCCCACCCGCGCGGGCTGCGCCAGCTCCAAGGTCACCTCCTGGCTGAAGGGATACAATCGCGTGCCGAGGATGCCCACCGCCATCAAGATGACGCCCGCGTGGACGAGATAGCCGCCATATTTGCGGCGCTGGCGGCGCAGCAGGCGCCAGAGCGCGTTGAGCGGCGGGGCCTGGGTGCGGGCGCGCTCCCGGCCGATCCCCTGGATGAATTCGGCGAGGGTGGCCGCGCCGGCCAGCCCCACCAGCGCGAATCCGACAAGGGCCACCGGACGTCGCAGACCGAGCGCTACCGCTACAAGCGTGGTCACGAGCGCGCCGGCGCCGAGCGTGATCCAGCCCCGGCGGCGCAAGCGTTGGAGCGTCGCCGTCGTCTGTCCCAGCAGCGGGCAGAGGCCCATCAGGAGCAGGAGCGCGGCCCATTGCGGGCCGGTCACGCGGTCGAACCACGCCGGGCCGGCCACAAAGCGCCGCCCGGAGAGTAGCTCGGTGAGGGTCGGGAGCAGGCTGCCGATGAGGATCGAAGCGGTCAACGTTGTCAGCAAGATCAGGGTGAGGAAAAACGCTCCTGACCGCGAGAGTAAGGCGGTGGATGCGGCGTCGCCGGGCAGCGCGGCGCGGCGTCGCCGGATGAGGCTTCCCGCGCCGACGATGGCGGCGATGAAAGCGGCGAGGAAATAGCCGCCAAGGTTGGAATTGGCAAAGGCGTGCACCGATTCGATCAGGCCGCTGCGGGTGGCAAAGGCGCCGAAGAGCGTGAGGGCGAAGGAGGCTGTCGCCAGCCAGAGATTCCATAGGTGAAAATCGCGGCGCTCATCTTGCATCACCGCCCCGTGCAGGAGCGCCGTCGCGGTGAGCCAGGGCAGGAGGCCGGCATTTTCAACCGGATCCCAGGCCCAGTAGCCGCCCCAGCCGAGCACGTCGTAGGCCCAGCGCATGCCCAACAGCAGGCCCGCCCCCAGACTCAGCCAGGCGAGCAGCATCCACGGGCGCAGGGCGCGCGGCCAATCGGCGACCCGGCGCGTGAGCAGCGCCGCCATCGCAAACGCGAAGGGGATGGCCAGCGCCACAAATCCCACGTAGAGCGCGGGGGGATGAAAGATCATGCCGGGATGCCGCAGGAGGGGATTCAGGCCCTGGCCCTCCGCCGGGGCGATGGGCAGCAGGGTGAAGGGATTCGAATGGAAGAGGATCATGGCAACGAAGAAGGCCGTGATCAAATTGAGGAAAACTGTGGCCCAGGGCGCTAAGGGGCGCGCCCGTGATGTGGGTTGACCGGCTTGGCCTATCGCGACCGCGCTCAGGAGCGCTTGGAGGCAGCCCCAGAAGAGAAGGGAGCCTTCCCGGCCGGCCCAGAGCGCCGAGATTTTGAGGTAAGCCGGCAGGAAGGTGGCGGCGTGGTGGGCCACATAACGGATCTCGAAGCGATTCCCCAGCAAGGCGGCGAGCAGAGCGGCGACCGCCGCGCCCAGCAGCACGGCAAGCGCGAAGGTAGCACGGCGCGCGCTCCGCGCCCAGCGCTCATCGTCCGCGTGGATGCCCCAGAGTGCCGCGCCGATGCCATATCCGGCGAGCGCCAGGGAGAGAGTGAGCAGCACAGCGCCGATTTCGCCCAGCATCACTCCGTCGCTTGTTCGGGGAGCGCCTCTTCGTAGCGGGAGGGGCACTTGAGGCGGAGTTCGTCAGCGTGAAAGCGTCCGTCCTCGCTCATTCGGCCATACAGGATGGCTTGCGCTTCGTGGCGGAGCATATCGGGCCGGCTGCCGTGATAGACGACCTCAAGCGTGGGGGCCGTGGGGTCGCGCAGCGCCGCGCGGATGACTTGCTCCAGGTCCTCGGCGCGCTCGACCTCGCGGGGATCGCTCGGTATCTGGATAATGGTAAAGGTAAGCGTCGCGCCCAGCTCGTCGTAGACGATGCTTTCGCCCATCACGGCCCCGGATACGGTGAGGTCGCGCTGTTGCCCGGCGGCGTCGAGTTGGCGCGCCTCTTCAATGGTGAGGTAGTAGTGTGCCGCATCGCCCGTGCTGCTGATGAGGAGGTACAGCACGGCCACGATGATCAGCGATCCCGCGATGATAGAATTGGTCTTACCTGGCACGTTATGCTCTCTATGCGCGGCGATTAGGGGCGGGTATAGCGTTCAAAGTTTGCCACGGACACGGTTTCGTTTAAATCTTCCAGGCTATCATACAATAGTTGGAGGACATATTCGGGGTTATGCGCATAAGCGCCGGGATCGTTGAGGACGTAGTTGTAATTGTAGACCGTGCGCACCAGGCGCGGCGTCCAATCAACATAGCGATTGCCGTAGTTCACCTCGTCGTCATCGGCGACACCGTTAGCGTTCGTATCGATGAAAAAGTAGGGGAAGGTGCTCCCCTCATAGACGATGGGCGCACCGATCACCGTGGCGGCGTAGTCCTGCAACGCGGCATAGAGTGATTCGTGCAGCGCGGCGATCTCGTCCGCGATAGGTTCGCCCGCGTCGCCATCGCCATCATAATCCACCGTGCTCTGGCGAATGTCGCGCAGGTCGTCGTTATCCACGACATTGAGATGGCAGGGGCTGCACGTGTCGGGATTGATCGAGGTGCTGTGCGGATCGTGGCACTCCACGCAGGTGCTATAATCCTCCGTGTGCTCAAAGTACCCGACGTAGGATTTGCCATCATATTGATAGCCGACTTGGGCGTCGTCGCCTTGCTTCGTCGCCGCCGCGACGGCATAGTGGACGTTGATGAAGCCCAGATCCTCGGAGATGGTATCTGGCTCTATGCCGGCGATGGCCTCGTTGACCGTCGTCGTCGCCTGTCGTCCCTGGTGGCACTGCATGCAGTTCCGGGCGCCGGATAGCTCTTCTACCTCGATGCCGGAGGGGAATTCGACGGCGGTCATCGCCTCCGCCGAGGTGTTGTGGCAGGTATTGCAATAGAGCACGGATCCGACCCGGGCTGGCTCGTCCACCTGCCCGGCGGCTGTGCCGTCCGCGCCGAGGAAATCGAGATAGCCGTAGAGGCTGTGGCATTTAGCACAGCTTTGGGGCGCCTGTGGCGGATCGTCTTCATCCCAATGCGTAAAAGATTCGGAACTTGTGTCCGCGTGCCCGGACTGTTCCCATTTTTGGGTGACGCTTTGGATCGATTCCGGGGCGACGAAGAATTGATACCCCCAGATCACCAATCCGGTCAAGGCCAGCAAGATCAAGCCGATGGTTAGGATTGTAGATTGCTTCATCGATGACGCCTCCTTAGATATTAAATTGAGCCAATTTAAGGATGATGGAACAAGAGACTTGCACATTCACTTAATTAGTATACACTACTCCGCACAAAGCTCCAAGTTCTAAGTAAAAGTTCTCCCGCTATCGAGATTCGGTAAATTCAATTACTATTAAGAAAGGGGTAGCTCTATGCAAAAACAACGAACGCAACAATGGCTGTGGATCGCGATCTATTTCATCCTCATCTTCGCGCCGCTGTTGATCCTGCTGCTCGCGCCGCGTCCGACGGGGCGCACTTTTTGGCGCGAGCTTTCTGTGAGCTTGGGCTTTGCGGGGCTGGCGCTGATGGGCTTACAGTTTATTCCCACGGGCCGCCTGCCGCTGATGAGCGAAGCTTTCCCGATGGATGTCCTCTATGACTTTCATCACCGACTCTCCATCGCGGCTTTTTTCCTGACGATCGCGCATCCTGTGATTCTCTTTATTCAAAACCCGTATACGCTGCGCCTTCTCAACATCTTCACCGCGCCATGGCGCGCCCGCGCCGCTGTCGCCGCTACCGTGTTGCTGATTATACTCGTAATCTCTTCTGCCAAGCGGTTGGCCGTGGGCCTATCCTATGAGACCTGGCGACTGCTGCATGATCTTCTTTCTGTCGGCGTCGTCGGGTTCGCGCTCTATCACATCTTTAATGTGAACTACTACATGTCCATACCGCTGCAACGCTGGTTGTGGGTCGTGATGGGCGTTATCTGGGCCGGGATGATCCTCTACATCCGCGTGATCAAGCCGTGGCAGTTGCTGCAAAAACCCTACGAGGTCGCGGAGGTCATCAAGGAGCGCGGCGAGACGTGGAGTTTGGTACTCGAGCCGGTAGGCCATCCCGGCGTTCCCTTCCGCGCCGGGCAGGTGGCGTGGGTGAGCATTGGTCACTCCCCCTTCCGCATCGAAGAGCACCCTTTCTCCTACGCCTCCAGCGCCGAACATCCTGAGCGGCTTATCTTTGGGATCAAGGAGCTGGGCGATTTCACCTCCACGGTGGGGAGCATTCCCCCCGGCACCCAGGCTTACGTGGATGGGCCTTATGGCACCTTCGATCTTGGCCGGCACGCGGAGAGAAGCCACGTTTTCATCGCGGGCGGCATCGGTTCCGCGCCGATTATGAGCATGTTGCGCACACTGGCCGACCGCAATGATGAGCGCCAACTGCAATTTTTCTATGGCAGCCGGAGTTGGGAAGAGATCATCTTTCGGGAGGAACTAGAATCCTTGCAGGAGCGATTGAACTTAGATGTTATCCACGTTTTGGAAGAGCCACCGGAGGATTGGGAGGGCGAGCGGGGGTACATTACCAAGGATGTGCTAGCGCGTAATCTTGCCTGCCCGGCTTATGAATGTGTCTACTTTATCTGCGGCCCCTTGCCCATGATTAAGCTAGTGGAAAGTTCCTTAGAGGAGCTATCGGTTTCCCGTAAGGATATGCATGAGATCAGCCGCAAGCGGGCCTTCGAACTCACCCGCGAGAAGATTTACTCTGAAAGTTACAAGATGGCGTGAGCGGCGTTGAGGCCGCCCCGCGAAAGGAGTCATAATATGCAACGGATTTACGCCCGGCGTTTGATGATTATCACCTTAGCATTGATCGTGGTGTT
>JBKHCQ010000255.1:0-5591 GCA_046541755.1 Anaerolineales bacterium
TTAAAAGTTGCAAGTTAAAAGTTGCAAGTTAAAAGCTCTCATCTTCTCCGCAATTTCCTATTCTCAATTCTCAATTATTAATTCTTAATTCTTAATTCTCAACCCCTTACGTGTGCAATTCTACGATATCCCCGTCGTGGAGCACGTGGTCGCGGCCGACCATCTGGCCATCGTGGACGCCTTTGCCCCAGACGCGGGCGGATTGCAGTTGCTCCAGCAGGTCGCGATGGACGCCGACAGCGAAGTCGGCCACGGTGCCGCCGCGATCCAGCACATAGGGGGCGGTGAGATCGACCTTTTGGCCCGGCGGCTTGGCGTACACGCGGATAATCTCCAGGCGATCATAGACCGCTTGCTTGAACGTCTCGACGTGGCGCCCGGTGGTCACCGAGAGGGGAACCATGTACCACGGTTCATCTAACAGCTCGCGGAGCACCTCGAAGTCCTCATCCAATGGCTCGTCATCCACCTTATTGACTACCACCAAGAAGGGCAGGAAGCGCCAGCGATGCGGCTCGTCATATCGATCACGGCAGCGGCGCGGCGCGATGTGGTGCTGATCCAATAGCGCGAGCGTGGTCTCCAACTGCTCGATGGGGAAGTCCTGCAAATCGATCATCAGCAGCACCAAATCGGAGCGGCGGATGAGGCCCATCATCTCCGGCTCCAGATATTCCTCGTTGAGCGGCGGCGTGTCGATGAGCTGCACCTGGATGTTCTCGATGGGCATCATGCCCGGCGTGGGCGACCAGGTGGTGAAGGGGTAGGGCGCGACCTCCGGCTCGGCGTTGGTCAGCGCCTTGACCAGCGATGATTTGCCCACGTTCGGCGGGCCGACTAGGACGGCGCACCCCGCGCCGGATCTTTCGATGTGGTAGGCGGAAACCTGGCGACTGGGGCCGCCCGACTTGGATTCGGCCGATCGTAGTTCGGAGAGACGCCGGCGGAGATCGGCCCGCAGATGGTCGGTGCCCTTGTGTTTGGGCACCAGGCTGAACATCTCCTCTAAGTAGGCGATCTTCTCCATTTTAGAGCCGGCCCGACGGAACTTCTCCTCGACTTTGTAGTAGGCCGGCGGCAGGTTGGTTGGCATAGCGAGGCTGACTCCTTACGCTTCGGAGGTGGGGTGGATATAGAGCAAGTTGCCCTTGTTGATCATCATCTCCAGGCCGCTGCTTTGCTTGAGCACAAAGCTGTAGGGATCGACGCCGACCAAGGTGCCCTTGAAGGATTTGCCATTGCTCAAGGCCACCAATACAAATTTTCCCTCTAAATCGTGTATAAATTCGGCGGGGGTTTTGCCCCATTTGTTCGGTGCGCTCATCGTGTGAACCTCCATAATGTTGAAATGTTGAAATGTTGAAATGTTGAAATGTTGATTAAGTGTGATGTCGTGAAACTCAGGCGTTTCTTAGACGTTCCTTATTGTACTTGTTGCGCGTCGACTTGCAAGTGTGCTCCCTCTCTGGAAATAAGCGCCGAAAACAATAACGCAGGCCGCCTCGATCTTTTGAGGCGGCCTGCCGGTAGGTTGGAGCGTGTAGGTTAGTCGGATTTGATGACCAGCGGGAGGTAGAGGCTGAATCCGCTCTCGTAGAGGATCGAGTCGCCGGCGATGTCGGGCGATTCGTTCAGCGCCGCGTCGCGGAATTTGGCGTAGACCTCGGCCACGTCGCCGGCGCTTAGCGTGCTCGTCAATGTCCAGGGGAGGGTGTCGGAGTAGGGCTGCCACGCGGCGCCGGTGAAGGTCGGCTCGTTGGCGAGCAGCACCTCGGCCACGTCCTGAGTCGCGGGATCGGCGGCCGGCTCTTCAAAGTAGAAGCTCAGGGTGACATCCCGCCGTATCGTACTGGCGGCCCCGTCATTGATCAGCACGCCGATCAGGCTGGGCGGGAAGGGGTCTTCCTTGGGCGTGGCGTCCCGCACCGGACTGACGGCGCTGCGATGTCCATCGCCGTCGACGGCCATCATCCGGTAGTAGTAGGTCGTGTCGTTCTCTACGCCGAAGGTGTCGGTGTATGGCCCGGTTGGCGGGACGTTGTTCTCCACCGTGCTGTAGCCGGTGTCGGGCGCGATCGAACGGAAGAGGCGCAGACGGCTATAGTCGGGATCGCTGCCAAAGGTGAGCACGGTGGCCGAGATGTGGGGCGCGGCGTTCACCCAGGCGATGGCCGGGATCTCGTCGTCGGATGGATCCAGCGGGTCTTGATCGAATGTCACCTCGGAGCCGTCGTTCTCGCCGCCGCCGTCGGTGTCGCTGTTGTGGGGATCGGTGCCGTTGTTGTACTCGCCCAGATTGTCCAGACCGTCCAAGTCGGGGTCCTCGCTCGCGTCGTCGGGATCGGACTTGTTCAGGCCGTGGGTGTTCTCCCAGTTGTTGGGTATCCCATCGCCATCGTCGTCGGCGTCCTTCTCCAGCGCAAAGCTGATCTTCCCATAGCGCGGCCCGATTTTACCGCTGACGCCGTCGGTCTGGACGCTAACGCGGCAACTGCCCTCGGCGATGTCGGGGTCTTTGGGATCCATCTGGTTGGACAGCGTGAAGAGATTGCCGTAGAGGCCGTCGTTGGCCTGGCCGTCGCCGTGTTCGCCATCGTCGAAGAGTTGCAACTGCTGCCCCACGCCGGCGGGACATTGCACCAGCGCCGTGATTTCTGCGCCTAAGATCGGCTGCCCGCCGGCCAGCGCCGCTAAGATCGGCATCTGCACGCCCTGCAGGCGGCTGCTCAGCGGCGCGCCCAAGAAGACGTGCAAGGTGTTGTGGGTGTTGCCGCTGACGCCGGCCAGATAGGGGACGCCCTGGGTCGGCGCGGCGAGGTCAGCGCTCGGCGCGCGGTTGTAGCCGGGATGGACGACCATCGTCCAGAGGCCCGCTTTGAGCGTGGGGGTCATGATGTGGTAGAGGATGTGCGGGCGATCATAGACGCAGCGCACGCCCGGCTCTTCACAAGTGATTCGATAGCCGGTTGGATCGTAGAGCTGAATGACCTCGCGGCCCGCCTCGCTCAGGTTGACGAAAAAGATGGCCTCGGTCACGTCGTCTTCGATGGTCATCGTGTGCGTGACCGGGCCGGCCTTCGGGTCGAGGTGTCCGTGGGTCTCGAAGAGGCGGGAACGGCCATCGACATCGCCCTGGACGAATTCGTAGGTCCCGGCCAGTTCGTTGCGCCAGTCGCCGAAGGTCTGGTTGGCCTGCCGGGTCATCGCGGCGGGATTTTCGTCGGGCACATAGTGATAGGCGCCGCCGGTAAGGCTGGCGATCTCTTGCAGCAGCCCTTCGGCGGTATTCGGTCCCAGGGCGATGGTATCGACGACGCAGCGCGAGGCGATGACATCGGTCTTGACGTCGTCCCAGTAGCTGGGCGCGGTCTGCACGCCGTCGCTCAGCAGAACCATCGCGCAGGGGTGCTCCGCGTCGCCGTTCGCTTCCAGGTCGGTGAGGCCCGTATCCAGCCCATCGCCAATCGAAGTCAGAACCGGCGCCGTGGTCGTGATCGCGCTGACGGCGTTTTTGATGGCGGTGCGGATGGTGCTGTTGACGACCGCCAGGCCATGATCCAACGTGGCGTCCTCGCCGAAGCTCACCAGGCCGAGCATATTGCCATCGGCGGTGGCATCCGAGTAGAGGCGGGCGGCGTTTTGGGCGGCGCCGAGCTTGTCATCGGTGAGCATGCTGCCGGAGCGGTCGATGATCAGCATGTCGTCGTGCACCCGTGTGACGTACTTGATCGCCACGCTTTCCGTGTCGCTGGCCGCGCCAAAGGCCGCGCTGAGATCATAGTCGCCGGCGGCGGTCTGCGTCGGCGCCTGCACCAGGAGCCAATACTGGCTTTGCACATAAGCGCCCAAGATGACATCGGCCGAGCGCGTTCCCACCGTGACGGCAAAGTCCTGGGCGTTCAGCCCCTCGATTTTGATGCCGTGCGTGCTGGTCACTGCCAGGCGGACGAGGAACTTTTCGGGATCTAAGATGCTGCCCACAAAGGCCGGCGCGGTTGTCGTCGGATCTACGATGTCCAAGGTGAGATCGGCGCAGCCATAGCTGACGTCCACCTGGGTGGCCGCGCCATAGCCTCCGACGATGCCGACCACCGCGTCGTAATCATCATCGATGACGGTCTTGCTCCAATCGTCCGTGGCGCTCGACCAGTGATCGATCAACTCGTCGTCCTTGATCGTGATGACGTGATACACCGGCGTGCCCGAATCGCGTTTGAATTGGAAGTTGATCGCGCCGCAGGTCGCCTCCGGCTGGACGCGGTAGTATTTGGCGCCCCACCGCTCGACGGACTGGTTGGCGCGGGTGTCATAATCTCCGGCGCCGATGCTGGCGTTCACCACCAGCGGGACGGAGCTGTAGGGGACGACATCGTCATCGATGTACCCGTACTTGGCGTTGGGGACCGCGCTCACGTCCTTGGTGTAGTTGGCCGCGATCCAGTCGCGGAACACATCCCGGAAGAGGACGGACGGATGGCCCAGGCTATCTAAGGTGAGATTCACGGTGCCGATGCCCGCCACGCCCGGCGCGTTGCTTTGCTCCCAGAAGTGGCGGACGACGTCGACGCCGACCTCCGGCTCATCGGTCGCGGCGCCATACCGCTCGGCGAAGTACTTCCAAAAGATGCAGGCGTTATAGCTGGCCGTCGTCACATCCCAGTTGGGGTTGGCGAAGTAGGCGTTGCTGCGGAGATGATACTGCGTGCCGGGGGTATCGTCCAAATCGGCGAAGACCTCATCTTCCATAAATTTGGTGTGTCCCTCGACAGCAAACAGCCCCGTAGCCGCTTCGTCTCCGAAGCCCGCGTAGGTATACTGCACGCGATGGAGCAACTCGTGCAAAGGCGTCGCCTTGGCTTGCAAACAATCCATACTGGTCGGATCGCCGACGGGATCGCAGCCCCGCACATAACCCGCGTCCAGTCCCATGCGGTTCCAACTGGATGAGGTCACGCCCAGGCCGGTGATGTCATAGACCCACACCTCCAATTGTCCCGTGCTCAGGGGCGCCGGCAAGCCGAAATCGGGGTCGTTCATATAGCGGTCGCGGGCGATCTCCAAATTATCGGCCACCCACTGCGCTTGCCCCTCGTTGAGGATGCGGTGGGTTCCATCGGCGGTGTCGGTGGTGTAGTAGACGATGAAATTGGCAGTGGTGTAGCATTCGTCGAGCGTGACGCTGCTCGGCCCCCCGCCTTCGGGATCGTGCGGGCAAACGCCGGCCGGCCCGAATGGACGATCCCCCTCGGTCGCCGGATCACCAGATTCCGGCGTCTCTAAAGCTTGAACACGATCTTTCATCCCGCCCATCAGGGCCAAAATCAGCCCGATGACCAACATGCTGAGGAGCAGACGTTGTAGTTTCATCACATACCTCCTTTCTTTTGAGGAAAGTTTGATCCTACCACTCACATCGGTTTGTGCATAGGCGCCTCCTTACTTGTGGATGCGGTACCTGCCAGGAGACCGGTGATGGATGATCAAGTCTTTTCTGAAGTCTAACCACCTGACACTTTTTTCAAGACCGATCTTGATCAGCAGATAAAGCAGATATAAGCAGATGAAATTTCTATTCTGATCATATATCTGCT
>JBKHCQ010000256.1:0-5561 GCA_046541755.1 Anaerolineales bacterium
CGATGAATATGGACCAGAATCTCAAGCCGGCGATTGTCAGCGCGATTATTATCGGGGCCTTTACTCTGATCGCGGCGTGTGTCACGCCGGTGGTGATGCGGTTGATCGACGCCTGGGGCCAAGATGGGGGGAGGGGCGGACGCCCGGCGCCCACGGCGAATCCGGCGTTGCTCTTTGCAGATGATTTTGAATTGGGGGTCTCGTCGGAGTGGCAGGTGCTCGTGGGCGAGTGGCGTGTCGTCGATGGGCGTCTGGCGCCCGCAGATTTCTCCCGCGCGGACGGCGACGCGGGTCTCCTGCTCACGTCCTCTCGATACGAGGGCCAGGCGGCCTATCGCGTCGCGTTCGATGCGAGCGAGCTGAGCGGGGAGCACATGCTCGCCCTCTGGGTCAATATGCAGGATATCGAGAATGCGATGATCTTCGCGGCGGATCGGGAGATGGCCTACTGCGGTCTCTACATCGATGGCGAGCACACTCAGATTGAGCGCCTGGCATTGGATTTGGAGGATGACGTGCATCACTACGTCGTGGAGGTGCGCGGCGATGCCTATGCCTACTGGATCGACGACCGGCGCGTGTGCGCCTTCACCGATACGACCTTCACCGGCGGGCAGATTGGCCTGTGGGATTGGCAGCGCGGCAGCTCGGCGGCCGGCGCGCCGTGGTTCGATAATGTCGAGGTCACATCCCTCCGGTAACTTGCGTAATGCTTCAAGCGGATCGGTAGATCCGCGCTGCGTAAGAGGCGGGAATCTGTTTAGTTTTGTGAGTAGACCAAGGTACAACGCACTTGAACTGAAGGAAAGGCGCCGATTTATGCAGTATATGCTGGCGATAAGTCCAAAAGTGCGTTGCACCTCATAAGACTAGATAGCAGAATAAAAAAGAAGAATGGTTGACAAAATATAGAATTAGACTATACTTTTCTTGGTTATTGTGTTTAATATAATCAACAAATGGCCTGCTCGCCAAAATCTTGTGCGGGATACGAGATTTGAGCGGGAGGCTCAAAGGAGCGCAGTGGATGGCAGATCGTCAAAATCACCAACAGTTAGAGATCCGAAATTTACATGTCAACGTCGAAGGCGAAGAGATCCTCAAAGGCGTCGATCTCGTCGTGCGCCGGGGCGAAACCCACGCTCTGATGGGGCCGAACGGCTCGGGGAAGAGCACGCTCTCTTACGCGCTGATGGGGCACCCGAAGTACACTGTCACCGAGGGCGAGGTACTGCTCAACGGCGAAAATCTCCTGGAGCTGGAGACGAACGAGCGGGCGCAGAAGGGCCTCTTCTTGGCGATGCAATATCCCGTCGCGGTCTCCGGCGTGACGCTCGACAACTTCCTCCACGCCGCGACCAGCGCGGTGCGCGGCTACGGTGAAGAAGCGCAGACTTCGGGCCAGGGGCGGATGGGCGCGCACTTGATGCCCCGGCGCGAGTTCCGCGCAGAGCTTAATGAAAAGATGGAGGACTTGAAGATGGATCCCGCCTTTTTGCGCCGGTATCTCAACGAGGGCTTCTCCGGTGGGGAGAAGAAGCGCGCCGAGATCCTCCAGATGGCCTTGATCGAACCGCCCTTTGCGGTCTTAGATGAGGTCGATTCCGGCTTAGACATCGACGCCCTGCGCATCGTCGCGGAGAACATCAACCAGCTCCAGAAGGAGCTGAATATAGGGCTGTTGGTGATCACCCACTACCAGCGTGTCCTAAATTACATTCACCCCGATCACGTTCACATCTTCTTGGATGGCGAGATCGTCAAATCCGGCGGCGCCCAGTTGGTCGATGTGCTGGAGGAGCACGGGTACGATTGGGTGCGGGAGGAGATGGCCGCGTTATGACAAATCAGCAAGACGACTTACGCGATATGAAGGAACGGGGGAGCGCCGATTTCACCACCGAGATCGCCTACGCGCATAGCTCGCGGCGCGGCATCGGCGCGGATGTGGTGCGCCAGCTCTCCGAGGTCAAGGGCGAGCCGGAATGGATGTTGGACTTCCGCCTGGAGGCGCTGGAGACCTTCTTCCAGATGCCGATGCCCACCTGGGGCGTCGATCTTGGCGCGCTCGATTTCGAGCAGTTCTACTATTACATGCGCGCCACGCCCGGCAAGGCGCGCTCCTGGGACGACGTGCCGGAGGCGATCAAGGACACCTTTGATCGGCTGGGCATCCCGGAGGCCGAGCGCAAATATCTGGCCGGCGTGGAGACGCAGATGGATTCGGAATCCGTCTACAGTTCACTGAAAGAGCAATGGGAGAGCCACGGCATTATCTTTGTGGATATGGACACCGCTGTGCAGGAGTATCCCGACCTGGTGCGCGAGCACATCAGCACCGCCGTGCCCATCGCCGATAACAAGTTCGCCGCGCTCAACAGCGCCTTCTGGTCCGGCGGCAGCTTCGTCTACGTGCCGCAGGGCGTCAATGTTGAGATCCCGCTCCAGGCCTACTTTCGCATCAACGCGCAGTCCCTGGGCCAATTCGAGCGGACAATCATCATCGCCGAGGAGGGCAGCAACGTCCATTACATCGAAGGCTGCACCGCGCCTCAATACACCGAGGCCGCGCTCCACACCGGCGTCATCGAGATCTTCGTCAAAGAGCGCGCCCACGCCCGCTACACCACGATCCAGAACTGGTCGACAAACGTCTACAACCTCGTGACCCAGCGCTCCGTCGTCGAGGCCGATGGCACGATGGAATGGGTCGATGGCAACCTGGGGAGCGGCATCACCATGAAGTACCCGGCGGTTATCCTCAAGGGGCCGCGCGCGCACGGTGAGGTGCTCTCCATCGCCTTCGCGGGCGAGGGCCAGCACTACGACGCCGGCGCCAAGGCCGTCCATCTCGCGCCGGAGACGACCTCCGTCATCACCTCCAAATCGATCAGCAAGGATAATGGCCGCTCGGCCTATCGTGGCCTGGTCAAGGTGATCGAGGGGGCGACGGGCGCGCGCTCCAAGGTGGAATGCGACGCCCTGCTGCTCGACCCGCTCTCGCGCACGGACACCTATCCCTACATCGACGTGAATGAGGAGGATGCGTGGATCGAGCACGAGGCCAGCGTCAGCAAAATCAGCGAGGATCAGCTCTTCTACCTGATGAGTCGCGGGATGAGCGAGGAGCAGGCCGCCACGATGATCGTCAACGGCTTTTTGGAGCCGTTTGTAAAGGAATTGCCGATGGAATATGCCGTCGAATTGAACCGCTTGATTCAGCTTCAGATGGAAGGCTCGGTGGGGTAGGGCGATGACAATTAGGCAGATGCTACCGCAGACCACAATACGCCAAACGTTACCGTTGACCTCGGACGTCATCGCCGCGATTGCCGAGCGCTATAGCGAGCCGGCATGGATGCGCGCCGCGCGTCACGCCGCGTGGGCCTTTTACGAATCGATGTCGTGGCCCGCCTCCAATGAAGAGGCATGGCGCCGCGCGCATTTGGAGCGCTATCCCTTGGATGAGATGTCGCTTGTCTTTGCGCCCCGCCCGCTCGACAATTTGGCCGATCTGCCGCCGTGCTGGCAGTATCCCCTGGCGCCGGAGGCGCACGTCTCCGGCACGCTGGCGCACTGCAACGGCTCGCGCGCCTACGGGCAGATGCGCGCCTCGGATGCGGAGAATGGCGTCGTCCTCGAGGATCTGCACCACGCGCTCCACACGCACGGCGATCTGATCCGCGCGCATTGGATGCAGGGCGCGACGGCTCGGCCCGACTTCAATCGCTTCACCGCTTTAAACGCGGCGCTCTGGCACGGCGGGACGTTCGTCTACGCGCCGGCGGGCGTGCGCGTGGCCCGTCCGCTCCAATCGCTCGTCGCGCACGACGCCGATAGCGGCACCAGCCTGCATCACACCCTGATCATCGCGGAGGCGGGCAGCCAGGTCGCGCTGATCCAGGATCGCGTCTCGCAGGAGCGCCGCCCGGAGATGAGCGTGGAGATGGTGGAAATCCACGCGGAGCCGGGCGCGATTGTGCGCTACGTCAGCCTCCAGCACTGGGGCGCGCAGCGCTACGCCGTCAGCGTGCAGGATGCGACGGTGGGCGAGAAGGCGAAGCTCTTGTGGATCACCGGCGCGATGGGCAGCCGGATGAGCAAAGAATTTCTGCGCAGCAATTTGGCGGCGCCCGGCGCGCGCGCCCAGATAAAGGGCTTCACCTTCGCGCACGGCGACCAGCGCATCGACCAGAGCACCTACCAGCATCACAGCGCGCCCGACACGCGCAGCGATCTGCTGATGCGCAACGCGCTCCGCGACCGCGCGCGCGCCATCTTCTACGGCATGATCCGCGTCGAGACGGAGGCCGCCGGCGCGCAGGCGTATCAGGCCAACAACAACCTCATCTTAGCGGGCGCGGCGCTGCCCGGCGAGGCGCGCGGGATGCCGCGCGCGCACGCCATCCCCGGCCTGGAGATTATCGCCAACGAGGTGCAGTGCAGCCACGGCGCCACCGTCTCCCGCATTGATCCCGAACAGCTTTTCTATCTGGAATCGCGGGGCCTGCCGCGCCCAGACGCCGAGCGGCTGATCGTGCGCGGCTTTATGCAGCCGATTGTGGATTACGTGCCGATGGCGCACATCCGCCAGCGTCTGGGCGATGAGATCGTCCAGCGCTACGCGACGGATGGGCGGGGATAAATGGACGAAGGACGAAGGATGAGTGACTAAATGGCGTGTGTCGCACTGTTTGAGGGTTTAATCATTGATGAAGACGGCCAGGCCGTCGAGGTGGCGTACGTCGGCGGGGAGCCGCACTACGTCGTGGATGACGCGGGCTTCCGGCGGCATCTGCCCAGCGAGCAGGTCGACCGGCAGGTGCTGGCGATGATGCAGGAGGGCGTCCTCTCCAACCGCGCGGCCGTCGTCGCGGGCGTGATGGAGATGATGGGCCAGGAGGATCTCTTCACGAAGGCGGCGGTCGAGGCCTCGATTGACCAGATGGACGAGAATATGGAGCAGCTCTTCAAGACCGGCCTGCCGGAGGAGACGCGCGCGTGGCTGGGGATGTTGGGCTTTCGGATCGTGATCAACCTCCACGGCGATGTGCTGGAGGTGCAATCGCCTGGCGTATGAGAAACCTTGCGAAGGTTACGCAGGGGTTTTGTTGACAGCGTTGTTTTCGACAGACGAGAAGGATTTGGGCTTGAGAGTCCGTCAGGAACGAGATAACGCCAACCCTTGCGAAGGTTACGCAGGGGTTTTGTTGACAGCGTTGTTTTCGACAGACGAGAAGGATTTGGGCTTGAGAGTCCGTCAGGAACCTTCGCAAGGGTGAGATACGCAAAAGAGGGAGCCGATTGGCTCCCTCTTTTTGGATGGACCTGGTGGGACTCGAACCCACGACCCCCACAATGCCATTGTGGTGCGCTCCCAGCTGCGCTACAGGCCCTTATTCACTTTGTTAAGCAGAAGGTGGATTCACCTTCTTGTGGAGCTGAGGGGACTCGAACCCCTGGCCTCTACAGTGCGATTGTAGCGCTCTCCCATCTGAGCTACAGCCCCTTGCACAGTTAAAGATTATACCATATCTCTTAAATGTGGCAAGTGGCAAGTG
>JBKHCQ010000257.1:0-5534 GCA_046541755.1 Anaerolineales bacterium
CGCGCGCATCGTCCAGCGCGACGGGCACCTCGCCCAACGGCGTGCGGAAAGCGTCATAGGCTCCAATCGCGACGCCAGAGAACCACGCGCGATGCGATGGCCCCAGCAGGAAGATGCGTTTCGGCGTCGGTTGGCCTTGCAGCAGCTTGTAATCGTGGCCGGCGACCGGGCCGGAGTA
The DNA here is from genome assembly GCA_046541755.1 of Anaerolineales bacterium. Lineage (GTDB taxonomy): Bacteria > Chloroflexota > Anaerolineae > B4-G1 > SLSP01 > JAAAOZ01. Next base: position 179 of record JBKHCQ010000257.1, read on the forward strand.
GGTGTACCCCGCGTGCGGCGCTACGATGGCGCGCACATCGGTCAGCTCCGGCGACGAGACCTGCTCCAAAAATCCATTGATGGCGCGCCGAATCGCGCTCGCACTCGATGGATAGAACATTCCGGCAAAAGCAGGGGGGCGTACTTTGTTCGTCATAGAATACCTCCTTCTCTCATTCAGCAAAGCAGCAAAGCAACAAATTCGCAAATGTCAAAGCAACAAATGGAATTGATTGTAAAGATCGTGCACGGACTCAGCCGTCAATTGGATCGTCCTTGGTCCAGACGCCGGGGATAACGGCGCCGCATTGGGGGCAGATGCCGGGGGTGCGCCATTGCGGACGCGCGGAGAAGCCATAACGATGAATAAGATGCGCTCCGCATTGATGGCAGCGGGTCTGCTCGCGCTCAGCATCTAAGATGTTGCCGACGTAGATGTACTGGAGACCGGCCTCCTGGCCGATCTCGTAGGCGCGCGCCAGCGTCGAAGGCGGCGTGCGCGGCCGATCTCGCAGCTTGTGGCTGGGATGAAACGCCGAGAGGTGCCACGGCATCATCGGATCCACGGATGCCAGCCACTCGGCGGCCTGACGCAGTTCCTCGTCGCTATCGTTGAGGCCGGGGATGATGAGCGTGGTGACCTCGATCCAGATGTCGGTCTCGCGCGCAATCTTCGCGATGTTGCGTTTCACCGGCTCGATGCGCGCGCCGGTGTAGGTCTCGTACAGCTCCGAGGTGAAGCCTTTGAGATCTACATTGATGGCATCCAAATAAGGCGCGATCTTTTCCAGCGCGGCTTCCGTCATAAAACCGTTGGAGACGTAGAGGTTCTTGATCCTGTGGGCGTGGGCCAGTTGGGCGGTATCGTAGGTGTACTCGAAGAAGACCGTCGGCTCGTTGTAGGTGTAGGCAATCGCGGCCAAATTTTGCTCGCGGGCGATCTCCACCAACACCTCCGGGGGGAACGACTCACCCAGATACTCGCGGCGCTCATCTTTCTTACGGACTTGAGAGATGTCCGCATTTTGGCACCACATGCAGTGCATATTGCACCCATACGTCCCAACGGAAAGCGCGCTCTCGCCCGGGAGGAAGTGATAGAGGGGTTTCTTCTCGATGGGATCGACGTGAACGGCGGTCGCTTTCCCGTAGACTGTGGAGATGATCTGCCCGCCGCGATTGACCCGCACCCCACACTTTCCCCATTCACCGAGCGCTAACGCGCAGTAATGCTCACAGACCCGACATTGGACACGATCCTCCTTCAGTGATCGCACCAATTCCGCAACTTTCGGCATGCGTCACCTCCTAATTGGGTCAGATCGTCAGGTAGTCTTTAGTCAGGTAGTCTTTTGGTCAGGTAGTCTTTAGTTGAATAGACTCGTAATCAAAATAGAATTACATCCCCAGAAATTGGAAACGCCCCATCGCCGCCCAGATTCCGCAGGATCGTCGTGATGATAATCAGCACGCCGAAGAGTATCACGCCGATGAGGAAGTACGTATACATCTTCTGTTCCTGGGCCTTGCGTTCCGCTAAGTCGCGGCGGATCTGCTCCTGACGCTGGCGCTCCTTTTCCATCAAGCGCGCCCGCCGCGCCCGCGACGCTGCTTCCTCCGCATCCTTCAACGCCTGGGCGCTCGCCATCTGCCGATTGAGGTGCCCCACCGTTCCCTGATTGTGGCGCTGGACGATCAACGCCAGGATGTCCAAGACCGCGCCGCATTGGATGCAGTACTCGTTGCCAATCCAGTTGTCTTGCTGGCACTTGGGGCAGCGGCGGACGAGGCCCTGGCCGCATTGCCGGCAAAAGGCCATTTCCTGCTTGTGATAGGCGCCACAATAGGGGCAGATGTGCCCGCGCAGGATAAACTCGCTGCCGCACGCGCCACAGTGGATGTAGGCGCCTTCCCCCTTGTCGGTCAGTTGATCCAATTGGATGGGACTACCGCAGCTAGGGCAACTTACTTTTTCTAAGAGATGTTGAGACATACAGCCGCCTATTGTTTTTGGCTCTTCAGGAATTCGCCGGGGGTACGGGGATAATCGTCCCCCTACACCGGCAACCCAGTAACGACGCGAAAAAGGTCTGTCATCCCCACAAACAAATCTTCGCCACTTTCAGGGTCGTTCAGGGGTTATCCGGAAAAATCCAAAAGACCGTCATCGCGAAGATGGGACACGACAACCCTGGCTCTTCCCCTTCGCTGGATGTGGGCTACCATTCGGCGGGGACGGCCAGGGAGCGACTATTTTTATCGACCAGAAAAGATTGGGGTCAGACCCGAAGGGCTTCAGAAACCCTTCGGGTCTAATGGGAAATAGAGGTTATCGAATTAGCTTCTAAGCTTCCGTGCCTGCTGAATCCTCTGTGGGATTCTCCGCTGCCATAGCCGCTTCGATAGCTTCCTCTGGTTCACCGGCAGATGGTTCACCGGCAGATGGTTCACCGGCAGTGGGTTCACCGGCAGCTTCTTCTATCTCGATAGGCTCTTCTAGGGCCGGCGGCTCAGCCTGCTTCAAGCTGAACGCGATGCGGCGTTGTTCGGGGCGGAGGGAGATGATCTGGACGTAGTGACGGTCGCCGACGCGGACGATCTCGCCGGGCCGTTCGACCTTGTCGTCGCTCAGCTCCGAGACGTGAATCAATCCTTCGATCTCCGGCTTGTCCACCAAAGCGGCGAAGGCGCCGAAAGAGGTCAGATTAACGATCTCCACCTCGACCATCTCGCCCACGTGGAACTCATCCGCCACACTCTCCCACGGATCAGGTTGGAGGCGCTTGAGGCTCAGGCCGAGCCGCTCGCTGTCCAGATCGATATCTAAAATATAGACCTCGATCTCTTGTCCGACCTGAACGACATCCGCCGCGTTGGTCACGCGACGCCACGAAAGTTCGGAGATGTGCAGCAGACCATCGACGCCTTTGACGTTGACGAACGCCCCAAACGAGACGATGTTGCTGACTATGCCGGTTTCGACCCCCCCGATCTCCAAGTTCTCGAGAATCCGGTGCTTCACATCCTTGCCCTCGAACGCCTTGCGCTCCGAGAGAATCAATCGATTGCGCTCCGAGGTCACCTCGATCACGCAAAGATCTAGCGTCTCTTCGATTAAGTCTTCCCAGCGCCGGTCGGGGTTGTTGGGGGTGTAGCGGGGACGCCACTGGGGGCAAAGTTGGGAGCCGGGCACAAAACCGCGCAGCCGGCCCAATTTGACGATCACGCCGCCCTTGTTGGCATCGACCACCGGCAGCGAGACCTTCTTGCCACTCTCCAGCAATTCGCGCGCCTCATCCCAATCATCCTCTTGAGCAGCTCGCGCCAAGGAGACCAGCGCCTGACCGGTCGCGCCGCCATCATCGATGATGTAGACCTTTACCGGTTTGCCGGGCTTCAGAGTCTCCAAGCGCTTACGATCCATCCGCTCTACTTCGTTCGGATGAACTTTAGCGTCGCTCTTGCCGCCAATATCTACTAAGATAGATTTTGTATCGGCGTTGACGACCATGCCTTCTACAATATCCCCCCGTCGATATTGATTCTCATCCATATACTGATCTAGCAGGGAGGCCATCATATCCTGGTTGGATCCGGCCTCAGTTGTGGTACCTTTCATTAAAAAGCTCTCTCCTCATAAGAAAAATTTCGCCTCCAATAAGCATAAACACCATCATCCAAAAACAACTCCGACAAAGACTCATCATCTTATTGTGGCGTTGCTATTCTATATTATAAGCGTGTTTCGTGGAGAGGCAATCTGGATTTTTTAGCGGCGCAGCGGTTGAGCGTTTTAGCGGCTCAGCGGCTCGGCGTCTCGGCGATGGGACTGGACAGAAACCCGAATTCTCCTATACTCTTTTTTGTGAGATACTGTTGGATGATGAAGGTTATAACTATTTGACGTTGTAGGTTCAAGTACACGTTAAGAGAATCTGAGGAGAGAAACTATGGTGAAGAGAGATTTTCCTGGACGCGGTAAGGTCGCGATGGTCCGCACCCGACCGGAGAGTGTGATAGACGATTACGCGCGCTTGATGGAGTTGGTCGGCTATCAGGAGATTTTGCCGCCTGATTTGACGACTCTGCTTAAGATCAATATTTCCTGGCAGACGTGGTACCCCGCGTGCTCGACGACGCCGTGGCAATTAGAGGGCGTGATCCGCACGTTGCAGGGCGATGGCTACGATCTGGTCGGCGTGCATAACGACACCGTCGTCGTCGATACGGGCGATGGCGAATCCAACAATAAGCAACGCTACGTCACTGATAAGTACGGCGTGCCCTGTACCTACATCTACAAACCGGAGACGAAGTGGGTCCGCTACGAGCCGGAGGATTGGTCCTACCTGGTGTTGGATAAGATTTACCCGGAGGGCGTCCGCATCCCGGAGGTGTTGATCGGGCGCAACATCGTGCAGTTGCCCACGATCAAGACGCACGTCTTCACGACGATCACGGGCGCGATGAAGAACGCTTTCGGTGGATTATTGGGCCGCAAGCGCCACTGGACGCACAGTCAGATTCACGAGACGGTGGTGGATCTGTTGGCGATCCAGCACGAGATTCATCCGGGGCTGTTGGCCGTGATGGACGGCACCTTCGCCGGGGATGGCCCCGGCCCGCGCGCGATGCACTGGCACGAGAAGAACGTCCTCTTGGCCTCGGCGGATCAGGTCGCCATCGATGCGACCTCCGCGATGTTGCAGGGCTTTGATCCGATGGGGATCCCCTTTATTCGACTCGCGCACGAGTTGGGCTTGGGCGTCGGCGACCCGCGCGAGATCGAGTTCGTGGGGGATGAGGACGCCGCCGAGGAGCGCTGGGATTTCCACGTGGACGACACCTTCGCCAGTCGCGGCCAGAAGATGATCTATCACGGCGCGCTCAAACCCTTTGAGACGCTCTTGTTGCGCACGCCGCTCGTGCCGTGGTCCTACTTCGCCAGCAACTTCTACCACAACGTCTACTGGTACCCCGTCGTCGGGCGCCGGCGCGTCGAGGCGGCGCTGGAGACGCCGTGGGGCCAGCTTTTCTGCAAATATGGCGCGGACGCCGGCCTCGAGGGCGCGGTGCTCCCCACCGTCGAAAAGAAAACCGTCGCCCAAGGCCTGGGCGTCTTGGCCGGCGGCGGCGCGGCCCTCGGCGGTTTGGCCGCGCTATTGCATCGAGCATCGCCGCAGGAGTAAGATTGCTTACAGACCCGAAGGGTTTTTTAAAAACTCTTCGGGTCTTTTTTAAGCCGGGCAGTGAACTACTCATCTAACAGTCCAGTCAGCTCCCAATGATTTCACTTTCGACGCCACAGAGGACGTAGCGCCGAGCATCTGGATTCGCTCGCAGATTCGCAAATTCGC
>JBKHCQ010000258.1:0-5519 GCA_046541755.1 Anaerolineales bacterium
TCAAGCTGAGATTGCCCGGTCAGCGATCCCATTGACGGACGACCATCGGCAGGTAGACCCATTCTACGCGATCCGCCGCCACCTGAGCGAGCGGCGCCGCGCGGTTGCCGTAGAGATCGACCGCCGGCCCCACGGCGACCTCGTGCGCGAGCGCGAGCGGGGGCGTGAGGCTGAAGGCCAGTGTAACGCTCAGATGCTCGCCCGGTTGCAGATTACGTCCCCCGCCCGCAACATCGGTCAGATTATGCCAGGCTAAGCGCCCGGCCTCGTGCTCGTCGGGCGCGGGGAGCGCTTGGATGAGGACGGCGCGTTCGGGATCGTACACATCCGCCAGCGGGATCTCGGTCAGCGCGCTGGCGCCGATGTTGTGGACGTGAAGCGTCACCGTGAGGCGCCCCGCATCGCCCACCGCGTACGCCGTCACGCGATGCGACAGCCGCACGGCGGGCGGGGCCACGCGCACGATGGCGCGCCGCGTCGCCGTCAACACGCCGGCCGGGAGCGTGGCCGTCGCCTGCGCCGTCCCGACGTGCGCGCCCTCCGAGATCGCTTCGCCGGCCGCCAGCACATAGATCAAGCCCACGCGCTGGCCCGGCGTCACCGGCGTCGCGTTAGTCCAGGTCAAGCGCTGGGTCTCGACTAGCGTCAGGCCCGTTGTCCCAGTTAGATAGTCGAATCCGGCCGGCAGCAGATTATCCAACTGGATGACGCCGGGGGCGAAGGTGAGCGCGCCGGTGTTGCGCAACTCTAAGGTATACGTCAGCGGCATCCCCGGCGCGCCGATGGTCGGCCGCGCGCGATGCGCCAACGTCAATCCCGGCGCCAAGACCTCGGTCGCCTGCGTCGTCTCGTTGTTGTCCGGCGCTCGATCCCACACCGCGCTGGCGATGCGTGCCTGATGGACTAACTCGCGCGGCGCATTGAGCGCCGCCGTCGCCGTGAAGACCAACGTCCCCCGCGCATCCGCCGGTAAAGCGGCGGTCGTCCACGTGAGACGTTGTCCCTGCGAGTCCAACGTCCACTCCACATCAGAGGCTGAATCAGACGCCCGCACCGGCCCGCCGAAGATCACGCCGTCGGGCAGGGTGTGGGTGATCGCCACCTCCGGGGCCGCCCACGGGCCGCGATTGGCGTAGCGCAGCGTGGTAGTGAGCACATCGCCGGGTTGCGCGGCGCCCGCATCCCCCGAAGTCACCGTGTGCGAGAGCGCCAGATCAGCCGCGCGCACCGCCGACAACTTGATCACGCGCTCGTTATTCCACTGGCGCTCATCAAATGCGCGCCCGGATATAGCGATGGTCGTGGGCAAGTCGCCCAATGCCTTTCTCCGAACCGTCGCGGTGAAGACGATCTGCCCTTCGGCGCCGGCCTCCAGAGCGCCGATGTGCCACGTGGGATCGGCCGAGCCGCCCACGATGATCGTGCCCGTCCCCGGCGTCTCATGCACCGCGGGGGGGATCAAGGCCGCCGCGCCCGCCGCGACCTCGCCGCCAAATCGCAGATGACGGGCAAGCTCCACCTGCACCGCCACATCCTCCGCGCGGGCCGGGCCGCGATTCGCGTAGCGCAGCGTCATCGTCACGACATCGCCGGCGCTCACCTGCTGAGGCTGCGCCGCCGCCGTGACCGCGAGATCTGCCGCCTTCGAGACTTCCATCCCCACGTGGACGAGGCTGTTCTGCCCAGCGCCATCGCGGGCTGGGGCGGCAATTTCCGCCGTCATCGTGAATCTGCCCGTGGCCCACCGGTAGACATGGGCCTCGACAGCGAGCGCGCGCGTCTCATCACCGGCCAGCGATCCCAGCGACCAGACCAATACCGGCGCGCGGCGATCCGGCGCCAGCGTCGCGGAGATGAAGCGCATCGCCGAGGGCAACGTCTGGGTCACGACGACGTTCTCGGCAGTCGTCGGCCCCCGATTGGTCACTACCATCGTGTAGCGAAGGCGTTGCCCGGCCCCAATGAGATGGCCATCGAATACGACATCCACCTCCAGGTCCGCGCCCAAAGCGGGCGTGGGCGTCGAGCCGGTGAGCGCCGGAGTCGCGGTGGGCGTCTCCGTCGCGCCGACGGTGGGCGACGGCGCCTCGGTCGGCGAGGGCACGCGCGTGACGGTCACAGAATGGGGCGTGGCTAAGGGGGTCTCCGGTGAAGCGTCCAGCGTCGCCGTGAGCGCAGCCGGGGGCTGCGCCTCAGAAGCCGGCGCGCGCGCACCCACCGGCCGAACGACGAGGGGTCGCCCCACCATCGCATCGACCTCGTAGCCGGCGGGGACCTCCACCGAGGGATAACCTTGGGCGGGATCATTGAGGGTTACGGCGACGACGCCCTCCTCCGTGGCGACGTAGGTGTGCGTGGGAGAGATCACGCGCGCGCGGAAGACGGTGCCGCGCACGCTGACCAACGCGGCGGGCATATCGACCTCAAAGCTGCCCTTGCGGGATGGCGCGGGCTGGACGTTGGCATGCACCTCGCCGGAGCGCACCTGCATCCGCACCGCCGGGGGTTGCCACAGCGACCGGGGGCGCGCCTGGGTGATCGTCATCTGCGTGCCGGGGGAGAGTGTCACCTCGCTGCCATCGAAGGAAAGGATGGCGGAACTTTCGTGATCCAACTGAATGCGCTCGCCCTGGGCCATAGAGAGCTTCCGCTCACCCGCGGCGCCGGAGGTCGTCGTTTCTCGCCGCCCACGCTGCCACGGGACGATGGGACTGGAGCGCGTGACCTCGGCCTGACCCTGCAACACATCCAACACGATGTAGCGCGAGGGCGTCGCCAACAATATCACACCCGCGCAGATCACGATCATCATCGCGGCGACTAAGGCCCACTGCGCCACCCATCGCTGATGAAGCGGGCGCATCAGGCGATGCCAGAACCGCTGGAGCGGCGTCCGCTGCTGATGCGCCTGGAGGGTCTCAATCAAGTGCCGCTTGTAGGCATCGCCGGCTCGGACATCGTCCTGAGCCAGGGCGCGCACCACCTGCTCGACCCATTCTTCATTATTCTTCGCCATATCGACCCTCAAACATCCTCGCCAACAACCGCCGGGCGCGTACTAAAATCGACTCGATGCTCTTCTCACTCCGCTTCATCACCTTCGTCATCTCGGCGACCGTCATCTCCTCCACATATTTGAGGACTAAGGCCGTCCGATAATGAGAGGGAAGCTGAAGCAAGGTTCTGCGCACCGCCTGGCGCACTTCAAAGCGCGCCAAGGCTTGCGATGGCAAGGGATCGTCTGCCGACAAAAAGAAGGTTTTATCCTGCAGATCCACTTCGGGGCGCCGCGCAAACCAGCGCTGTTGATCTATCGCTTTATGCGAGGCGATGCTAAAGAGCCAGGTGCGCAGCTTGCTATCCCCCTTAAAATTATCGATAGCATCTAGCGCCGCGATAAAGGTCTCTTGGACGACATCCTCAGCATCCTGCGCCGAGCCGCCCACGCGATTGAAAACAAAGCGGTAGACATCATCGGCGTAGCGGTGAACCAAATCCTCCACAGCTTCCGGTTCGCCGGCCACCAAGCGTCGCGCCAATTGCTGCTCAAATTCCTCGTCACGCTTGCCATTCATATATTACGTCGCCTAACAAGGCCACATCCTGCGGTCATTATAAAAATCGTGTCGAGTTGATATGGGCCGAGAGTGGATGAATCGATTGGGGCCTTTCCACGGGTGAATCGGGGGCGGCGACACCTCCTTCCCTCGTTGGGTCTGTGTGTCACATCATATTTTGGGCGCGATATAAGATGCAGGGCATAGGGCGTAAATCGCGAAACAGGCTCTACTACCAGTTTGTCAGTTGCTATGTTGTAAGCGCGTGACGTTGGCGCCAAGGTGTTGTAATTTCTTCTCGATGGCCTCGTAACCCCGGTCGATTTGGCGGATGTTGTAGATGGTGCTGGCGCCCTCGGCGGCCAGCGCGGCGATGAGCATCGCCATGCCGGCGCGGATGTCGGGGCTTTCCATCTCGTCGCCGTACAGGCGCGAGGGGCCGTAGACCAGGGCGCGATGGGGATCGCAGAGGACGATGCGCGCGCCCATCGGGATGAGCTTGTCCACGAAGAAGAGGCGGCTTTCGAACATCTTCTCGTGGAAGATGACGACGCCCTCGCACTGCGTCGCCAGCACCAACGCGATGCTCATCAGATCCGCCGGGAAAGCGGGCCACGGCGCATCGGCAATCGAGGGGATCGCGCCGCCCATATCGGGCACGATCTGCAGCGATTGCTCCGCCGGCACGAAGACATCCCCGCCCCGGATCTCGATCTCGACGCCCAGGCGCCGGAAGGCATTGCGGACCATCCGCAGGTGCTGGGGCACGGCGTTGCGGATCAGCAACTCACCGCCGGTGGCGGCGGCCAGCGCAATATAACTCCCCACTTCGATGTGATCGGAGTTGATAGTGAAGTCGGCGCCGCCCAAGCGCTCGACGCCCGTCACCACCAGCGTGTCGGTGCCGATGCCGGAGATGCGCGCACCCATCGCGTTGAGCATGTGGCAGAGATCCTGCACGTGCGGCTCCGAGGCCGCGTTGCGAATGGTCGCGACGCCGCGCGCCAACGTCGCGGCCATCACCGCGTTCTCCGTCCCTGTGACGCTGGCCTCATCTAAGAGAATGTCCGCGCCGCGCAATCGCTCGCTGTGGACGGTGAAGAGGCCATTGTCCACCTCGACGGTCGCGCCCAAGCCCTGGAAGGCCAGGAAGTGCGTGTCGACGCGCCGCCGCCCGATCACATCGCCGCCGGGCGCGGGCACGGCCACGCAGCCCAGGCGCGCCAACAGCGGCCCGGTGATCAGGATGGAGCCGCGAATGGCCCGAAAGAGGGTGCGGTCCTCATCTGGATCTGGTATCTGGATGTTTTTGGCGCAGAGCCGCCAGGTGTGCGGATCCAGTCGCTCCACCTCGACGCCCAACTCGGCCAGCAAATCGCCCATGGTCTCGACATCCCGAATGGCCGGGAGGTTGCGCAGGATGACCGGCGCATCGGTGAGCAGCACCGCCGCCATCGCCGGCAAGGCCGCGTTCTTATTCCCGCTGGGGATGACTTCACCACAGAGCGGTTTTCCACCTTCAATTACAAAATAGTCTCGCATCGTTGTAGCCTCCTAATTTATAACCCTTGCGAAGGTTGCGAAGTCCTCTTCAACCCACAGACTCTTGTGCACCGAAACGAATCTTGAGGGAAAAGGCTCCTGCTAACCCTTGCGAAGGTTACGAAGTCCTCTTCAACCCATAGACTCTTGTGCATCGAAACGAATCTTGAGGGAAAAGGCTCGTCTAACCTTCGCAAGGTTGAACTTGCTAACCCTTGCGAAGGTTACGAAACACCCCTTCAACCCGCAGACTCTTGTGCACCGAAACGAATCTCGAGGGAAAAGGCTCGTCTAACCTTCGCAAGGATAAAAAGAAAATCCTCCTGCTAACCCTTGCGAAGGTTGCGAAATCCCCTTCAACCCATAGACTCTTGTGCTTCGAAACGCATCCCGAGGGAAAAGGCTCGTCTAACCTTCGCA
>JBKHCQ010000259.1:0-5501 GCA_046541755.1 Anaerolineales bacterium
AGGATCCGTGGGCCAACATCGGCTACTGGAGCGATCACCAGATCATCTACCTGCAAAAGTTGCTGGAATTCGCCGCCGACGCTCATCCCGGCCGCCTGCCCGCGCTCTGGAATCGGCCTATCTTCGCCTACGCCGACGTTCCTTATCGCCTGCGTCCCTACGCGGAGATGTTGGCCGATTGGTACAACACCATCGATTTCGACGACGAGCGCCACGAGGCCATCCTCGCGGCGGTGGACAAGATGGGAACCGACGCCCGCCTGCACCGCGACGCGCGCGGCGACGTCATCCACGTCACGATGATCGAGAAGCTGCTGGTGCTGTTGTTAGCCAAGCTGACCAACTTAGTGCCCGATGGCGGCATCTGGATGAACACCCAGCGCCCGGAGTGGAACGACGCCAACAACGCCCTGGTGGGGAAGGGGCTTTCAGTGGTGACGGTCGCTTATCTGCGGCGGTTCGTCGCTGCCTGGCGCGCGGAGCTGGATCAGTCGACCACAGAGATGTTGGACGTCAGCGAGAGGGTGCTGACGCTCTTGGACGATGTCGCCGCCACGTTGCACGAGCACGCGCCGCGCTTGGCCGACGGTTTCACGCCAGAGGCACGCCGCGCCGTGATGGACGCGCTGGGCGTCGCTGCTACCGCCTACCGCGCCGAAATCTACGCTCACGGCCCGCAAGCCGCCCCTCCCCCCTCGGAGGGGGGATTGAGGGGGGGCGTCTCCCGCGCCGATCTGGTCGACTTCTTAGCGCTGGCCCAACGCTATCTGGAGGCCACGCTCCGCGCCAACCGCCGCCCCGACGGCCTCTATCACGCCTACAACATCCTGAAAAACGTTGGCCCCCAAGGTGTAGAAATCGGCCATCTCTACACGATGTTGGAGGGCCAGGTCGCCGTCCTCTCCGCCGGGATTCTCGCGCCGGATGAGGCGTTAAAGCTGCTGCACAACCTGCGCCACAGCGACCTCTACCGCGCCGACCAGCACACCTACTTACTCTATCCCAACCGCGATCTGCCCGGCTTTTTGGAGAAAAACCGCATCCCCGCCGAGGAGGTCGCCGGCTCCGAGCTGGTGCAGGCGCTCACCGCCGCCGATGATCATCACCTGCTGCGCCGCGATCAGACGGGCGCGTATCACTTCCACGGCGAATTCCGCAACGCCAGCGACGCGCGGGCCGCGTTAGATGAGTTATCCAACAATCCGGCCTACGCAGACTTGGTCGCGGCGGAGCGGGACTTCATCCTGGATCTATTCGAGGCGACCTTCAATCACAGCGCCTTTACCGGGCGCTCCGGCACCTTCTTCGCCTTCGAGGGGTTAGGCAGCACCTACTGGCACATGGTTTCCAAGCTGCTGCTGGCTGCGCAGGAGTGCTACTTCGACGCTATGGAGAATGAGGAGGCGGCCAACGCGGAGACGGTCAACGGCCTGGACGAGGCTTACTACGACATCCGGGCCGGGATCGGGTTCAACAAGACGCCGGCGGAGTACGGCGCTTTCCCTACCGATCCCTACTCCCACACGCCCGCCCATCGCGGCGCGCAGCAGCCGGGGATGACGGGCCAGGTCAAGGAGGAGATTCTGACGCGCTGGGGCGAGCTGGGGATTCGCATCGAGGCGGGCGCGCTCCGCTTCGCGCCGACGCTGCTCCGCGCCGAGGAGTTTTTGTCCGCGCCGAGCGAATTCGAGTACGTGGACGTGAAGGGCCAATCGCAGACCCTGTCGCTGCCGGCGGGATCGTTGGCCTTCACCTTCTGCCAGACGCCCATCATCTATCAGCAAGGTGATCGAGGCGACGCACCGCAGATTGAGATCACCACCCGCGATGGGCATCGCGAGATTCGGGACGACAACCACTTGGACGCCGCTACCGCCGCGCACATCTTCAACCGCGATGGGCGCATCAAGCTGTTGAGGGTCACACTGGCCTCTTAGACGCCTACGCCCGCCAAATTAAGCTGAACAGAAAAGCCCGCCGATCCACTTATCTGGAATCGGCGGGCTTTTAAGTGTATTTGAATAATCGGGAAGGGTTGGCTGTTTTTCAGAAAAGCCTCACCGCCGTTATTCGCAATTCATCATTCACAATTCTTGATTCCCCGTAATCTCTCAATCCGCTGTCGCACACGCCGCCGCCGAAGAGCGATGGAAAGCGCCATCCCCAGCGGGACGATGCAGAAAATCGCGTAGGCGATCCCCAAATAACTGAGCATAGATGTCCCTCCTATTACGTAGAATCTAAATCTACATCCAGCCGCAGGGCCGCGAGGCGATCTCGATCCCGCTCCAGGAGGATGCGCTCGCGCAGCAATGCGGCGTAGAGCAAGGTGAACGCCCCCAGAGAAACCAGCAGCGTGGTCAGCATTTTAGGCGCGATGGCCATCCCGCTGCCGGAAAGGACCTGCGGGTGGATGGTGCGCCACCAGCGGATGGCGAACCACGAGAGCGGCACAGTGGTGAAGGCCACGATGCCATAAACCGCCGCGAAGCGCGCGCCGCGTTCCGCGCCGCCGCCGGCGTCGCGCAGCATCGCGTAGGCCATATAGAGCAGCCACTGCACGGCGGAAATGGTCAGGCGCGGATCCCACGTCCAATAGACGCCCCAGACCGGCTTGGCCCACAGCATCCCGGTCAGCAGCGTCATCGTGATGAAGGCCAGCCCCACCTCTGCGGAAGCGAGCGCCAGGATGTCCCAGCGCCGCGCGCCGCGCACCAGATAGAGCACACTGCCCACAAAGGTGACGAAGAAGCCAAAGAATCCCACCCAAGCCGCAGCCACGTGGAAGTAAAAGATGCGTTGCACCTCCCCCATCGTCGCCTCACGCGGGGCGTAATAGAAAACCATTCCCAGGGCGATAAGAAAAGCTATCAAGCTGAGCGCCGCCAGCGCCAGGCTGATCCGAGATTCGTTTCTGCGTATTCTAGTCACCGGACGCTGCTCCAGGATTATTTTTGAGCAACAGATGGGCGAAGGGCCGCTTTAGCAGATTGGGACACCAAGCGTCACTGAGAAGGCACAGAGAGGCGCGCGGGAAAGTCTCTCTCTGCGCATCTCTGTAAAAATCTCCGTGAAACTCTGTGTAATTTGGCTTGTATGTCCCCATATCTGCTCCATTTGCTTCATCTGCTGATAAAAATGAAAAACTACCCAGTAGATAGTGGCGTGTTTTATCCATTACGCTTTCATCACTCTTCCACCACATATTCAAATGTGAGCATCGCAACAGCTACAATCACCAGATCGTAGACCACCAACAACCGCCGCCACGCGCCGATCTCCGTCCAGGAAAGCCCGTCCAGCAGTCTCCCTGTCGCCTGGACGGCGGCGATGAGCAGCGGCGTGATCAACGGCAGCAGCAGAATCGGCAAGAGCACCTCGCGCGCGCGGGTGTTGACCGCGATGGCCGCCAGCAGCGTCCCCACCACGGCGTAGCCCAGCGTCCCCGCGAACAGGATGGGCAACAGCGCGCCTCTCAACAGCGGGACGTTCAGGAGAATCGTGCCCAGCGGCAGCAGGATGACTTCCATCGCCAGCATCAGGAGCAAGTTCCCCAACGCCTTGCCAAACAAGATCGCGGTGCGATCCAGCGGAGCGACCAGCAGGCCCTCCAGCCCGCCCGTCTGCTGCTCGCGGGCCAGGGAGCGGCTCAGCCCCAACGTGCCCGCGAAGGTGATGGCGCACCAGAGCACCCCCGGCGCCGCCGCGCGCGCGGCCGTCCCGCGCAGATCGAGCGCGAAGCTAAAAATGAGCAAGATCAGCACCGCGAAGACAAACATCGCGTTGAGGATCTCGCGGGTGTGCAGCTCGGCGGCGAGGTCTTTGACGACAATGGCCCCCACCTGACGCCAGAAGGGGACAGCAGGTTCCGCCTGGGGCAGCGCGGTGCTCGCGGTTGGGCGCGATGGCGCGGGCCTATCCGGCGGCGTTGCTGCGTCCTGGCCCTCGCTGACCAGCCGCCGGTAGAGCGCGGGGAAGCTTGAGCGGTCGGTCAATGGCGCGTCGTGGATGATGCGCCCGCGACGCAGAATCACGGCCCGCTGGCCGAGGCAAGCGCTGCTCTCAAGCGTGTGGGTGGTCAGCAGCAGCGTGCAACCGGCAGCGTTGAGCTTGGTCAGCCATTGGGAGAGCGCCTCGGCGGCGAGCGGATCCAGGCCGGCGTAAGGTTCATCCAACAACAACAGTTGGGGCCGATGGAGCAGCGCGCGCGCCATCGCCAATCGCTGCTGCATCCCCCGCGAATAGGTCGCCACCCGATCGTATCGTCGGGCGGTCAACTGGAGGCGGTCGAGCAGCTCCGCGCTCCGCTCCGGGCCGTTGGGGAGGCCGTACACGCGCGCGTAGAAAGCGAGGTTCTGCTCGGCGGTGAGATCGTCGTAGAGCAACGTGCGGTGCGAGAAAAAGCCGATCTGGCGGCGAATGGCGTCGCCGCGCCGCTGGGGATCGAGGCCCCAGAGCCGCACGTGGCCGGAGGTGGGGCGGCTGAGTGTGGCCAGGATGCGCAGGAGTGTGGTCTTGCCCGCGCCGTTTGGCCCGGCCAGCGTGACCCATTCGCCCGGCTCGATGTGCAGGTCAATGCCGGCGAGCGCCCTCTGTGGCCCGAAAGTTTTGGTGAGATCGCGGATTTCGATCATGGGCGCGGGAACTTTTCATCGCGCAACGCCGCGCGCAACGCTTGCTTGAGCCGCGCGCGCCGCTGTTCGTACTCGTCTGGGGGCAACGCCCCGGCGGCGAACTCGGCATCTAACGCGGCGATGGCCCGCACTTGCGGGCGCAGCGCTTCCGGCAAAGGGGGCGCCGAGGGCGCGCGCCACAGCCTGTAGGCGACGCCCAATCCCACGGCCAAGGCCATCATCCCCAGGCCGATCTCCCCGGTGGTGTTGCGTCCCGGTGGGTGGGGCGTCGTCGCCGCCGGGATCATATCCACCAGCAGCGGCTCCCCGGCGGCCAACGGCCCGGCGACATAGGCGCGCGCCGGGCCCATCTCTGTCTCCACTCGCTCCATCGCCGAGAGTTGCTCCCCGGTTAACGCCAATCGCTCGCCGTGTAGGATCAACACCACGGAAGCGACCGGCGCATCCAAGGCGCGGATCAATGGGGCCGCGGAGGCGGGAAATTCGTAGCTGTAGCCGACGCGACTCGTAGCCGATCCGGGGGGAATGGGTTGCGTGTCGGTAAAGTGGTGCGGATCGCCCCGATAGCGCTCGCCCAAGCCCGGCCCGTCGAAGGTCAACGCGCGCGCCTCATCCGGCAGGGTGAAGGACAACGTCCCCGTGTAGGTTTCGGTTCCGTGGTTGCTGATGACGTACTCCTCCGCGATCAGCAGCCGCGTCCCTTCGGCGGCGTCCGTCTGAGGCGCGATAAAGATGTGCGCCGTCTCGACGACGATATCCGGGGGGACGGAGGTTTGCGCCAGCGCAGCGCCCGCGACGAACATCGCGAGTGCGCAGAGGAGCAACCCAACGCGCCGCGCTCTCATACGCGCTCCTCCCTGTCCTCGG
>JBKHCQ010000260.1:0-5454 GCA_046541755.1 Anaerolineales bacterium
GGAATGGTATTCCGACACCCCATGGCCGCGGGAAGGTTCCAGGCTCGAGGGATCGTATGCCGACTATCCCATGGATTCAAGGCCGCGGCGAGCGCCTCCCGCTCCCCGACAACAGCTTCGACCTGCTCTACGCCGTCAACGTCATCCACCACATCACCGGGCAGCGCGCATTCATCGACGAGGCCTATCGCGTGCTCCGGCCCGGCGGACGCTTGGCCATCATCGGCATAGATCCGCACGGGCGCCGCGACTTGTGGTACGTCTACCACTACTTCGAGGGCGTCTACGAGACCGACCTCGCCCGCTTCCCGCGCTGGTCAACCGTGATGGATTGGATGGCGGAGGCCGGCTTCCATTCGATTCGCCGCGAACTCGTGGAGCACATCGTCGATCACAAGCACGGGCGGGCGGTGTTCGACGATCCCTTCCTGAAAAAACACGCCGCTTCCCAGCTTGCCCTGCTGAGCGACGAAGCCTACGCCGCCGGCCTGCGCCGCATCAAGAACGCGCTTGCCGACGCCGACGACGATCTGCACTTCCCCGTGGAAATCCTCTCCGAGATGATCGTCGGGCAACGCTAAACTCGCAACTTTTAACCTGCAACTTTTAACCTGCAACCTGCAACTTTTAACTTGCAACTTTTTAACCCACGGAGGTATCACCTATGCCAAAGAACAACCTAGAACAACGCTGTGTCAACACCTTACGCGCGCTCGCGATGGACAGCCCGCAAAAAGCCAACTCCGGCCATCCAGGCATGCCAATGGGGATGGCCGACGCGGCCTACGTACTCTGGACGCGCCACCTGCGCCATAACCCCCACAACCCGCGATGGCCCAATCGCGACCGCTTCGTACTCTCCGCCGGCCACGGATCGATCTTGCTCTACAGCCTCCTGCACCTGACCGGCTATCCCATCACCATGGAGGATCTCAAGCAGTTCCGGCAATGGGGCAGCAAGACGCCGGGGCACCCCGAATATGAGATCGATCTGGGCATCGAGACGACAACCGGCCCGCTGGGCCAGGGCTTCGCCAACGGGATCGGCATGGCCATCGCCCAGCAGCACATGGCCGGCGTCTTCAACCGCCCCGACCACCCCATCGTCGATCACTGGATCTACGCCATCGTCTCGGACGGCGACTTGATGGAAGGCATCTCCCAGGAGGCGGCCTCGCTCGCCGGGCACCTGGGGCTGGAGCGCGTGATCTATCTCTACGATGACAACAACACCTCGATTGAAGGCTCCACCGACCTGACCTTCACCGAGGATGTGCCGGCCCGCTTCCGCGCCTACGGATGGCACGTGCAGGAGATCGACGGCCACGACCGCGCCGCCATCGACGCGGCCATCCAAGCGGCCAAGGAAGTCGCCGGCCAACCGCACCTCATCATCTGTCACACCCATATCGCCTACGGCAGCCCCCACATGCAGGATGACGCCGAGGCCCATGGCGCGCCTCTGGGCGAGGAGGAAATTCGTCTGACCAAGGAAAAGATGGACTGGCCCAGCCAGGAACCGTTCTTCGTGCCCAAAGACGTTGTCGCGCACTATCGACTCGCCGAGCAGCAGGGCGAGCGCGCCGAAGCGCAGTGGCGCGAATTGTTGACGCGCTACACGGACAAGTACCCCGATCAGGCCGCCGAATTCAATCGCCGCATCGCGGGCCGCCTCCCCGATCAATGGGAAAAGGCCGCGCCTTACTTCCGGCCCGACGGTGACCCCGTCGCCACGCGCGCGGCCTCCGGCGAGACGCTCCGCGCATTGGCCGCGCAGATCCCAGAGCTGATAGGCGGCTCGGCGGATTTGGCGCCTTCCAACAAGACCCAACTATCCGACGAAGGAAGCTTTCAAAAAGAGACCCCCACAGGGCGCAACCTCCACTTCGGTGTGCGGGAGCACGCGATGGGCGGCATCCTCAACGGGATGGCGCTCTACGGCGGCGTCCGTCCCTACGGCGGCACCTTCTTAATCTTCTCCGACTATATGCGGCCCGCCGTCCGCCTGGCCGCGCTGATGGGGCTGCCCGTCGTCTACGTGTGGACGCACGACTCGATCTACGTGGGCGAGGATGGCCCCACCCACCAGCCGGTGGAGCACGTGATGTCCTTCCGCGCCATGCCCAACATAACCATCATCCGGCCGGCGGATGCCAACGAGACCGCCGCCGCGTGGGAGGTCGCGCTGAAGCACGAGAGCGGCCCGGTAGCGCTCTCCCTCACCCGTCAGAAGCTCCCCATCCTGCCGGAGGCCGCCGACAAAGCGCGGGAAGGCGTCGCGCGCGGCGCCTACATCCTCAGCGACTCGCCCTTGGATCGCATCGATCTCATCCTCCTCGCCACCGGCTCCGAGGTGCACATCGCCTTAGAAGCGCAGAAGAAGCTAAAGGATCAGCGCATCGGCGCGCGGGTCGTCAGCATGCCGAGCTGGGAAATCTTCGAGCAGCAGCCGACCTTCTACCAGCTCAACGTCCTGCCGGAGACCGTCATCAAGCGGCTGGCCATCGAGATCGGATCGCCGCTCGGTTGGTGGAAGTACGTCGGCACGCACGGCGCCGTGATGGGCCTCGAGCGCTTCGGCGCCTCCGCGCCCTATCAAATCCTCCAGAAGGAACTGGGCTTCACCTCGGATGACATCGTCGAGCGGGCGATGAAGCTTATGGCGGAGTAAGCAAGTTGCGGCGGAGTAGTCCTTTGCATCAGCGACTCAAAAACACCCTGGGCATAGGTCGGGATAATATCAATATCCCGACCTACGCTCTGGGGCTGATCTGCTTCCTCTTTTACGCCGCCACGACCGCGCGCGACGTGCTGCCCGCCGATAGCGGCGAATTCCAGTTGGTGGCCGCCGGTTGGGGCATCGCCCATCCGCCGGGCTACCCGCTCTACACGATGGTCGGCGCGCTCTGGAGCCGATTGCTGCCGTGGGGCGCATTCTTCTTCCGCATCAACCTGCTGAGCGCGCTCCTGGCCGCCGTCACGCTCGGCCTCACCGCCGAGGCCGTCGCGATGTGGGCCGCCGCCTGGGGCGTTCATCGCCGCGCCGCCCGCGTCGGCGGGCTGGCCGCCGCGTTGGCGCTGGGCAGCGCCGCCACCGTCTGGGCGCAGGCGACCATCGCCAACATCCGCGTGCCCACGCTGCTCTTCACCGCCTGGGGTTTCTTGGCCTTAGCCAAATACAGAAACGCCACGACCTCCCTCCAGAAGCATCGCGCCTTAAACAGCCTGACCTTAGCCTTGGGCTTAGGCGTGGGCCATCACCCCTCGCTCATCTTCGTCGCCGTCGGATGGCTGGCCTACCTGCTGGCGGTGGATGCTCGTTGGCTCCTCCAACCCCGCCACTGGTGGCGACCGGCCCTGATCGCGTTCGGCGCGTGGGCGCTGCCCCAACTTTATCTCCCCCTGCGCGGCGCGATGGCGGATGTCCCCCTGGCCCCCAATAACCTGGCGACGTGGCGCGGCTTCTGGCATCACGTCCTGGCGCGCGGCTTCGGCGGCGATATGTTCGCTTACGCCGCCGCCCCCGATTTGGCCCAACGGCTGCCCCTGCTGCCCTCGCTCTTCCGGCTGCAATTTCCGCCTTTTTGGCTGATCGCGATGGGCTGGGGCTGGCTGTGGCTCCTCTGGCGACAGCGAGCGGCGGCGTTGGCCCTGGGCCTTTCGTGGGCGACGCACACCCTGGTCGCCATCACCTACCGCGCGCCGCAGACGGTCGAATATCTGATGCCGGCCTACGTCCCGATGGCGCTGACGCTGGGCCTGAGCTTGGCGACGCTGCTCGATGCGGGCGCGTCTTGGCCACAGCGCCCCCGCCGCGCGCTGCGCTGGGTCGCCGCGCTGTCGCTGCTCCTGTTAGGGCTGCGATGGCCCCTGCACGCGCGCGACCTCGCGGCCTTGGCCGCCGACACCTCGATCCGCGCGCGGGTGCTGCCCCTGCTGGAGGCCGCGCCCACTAATGAAGAGGGAGAGGGAGAGGGAGAGGGAGAGGGAGACGCGCTCATCCTGGCGGATTGGCGCTGGGCCACGCCCCTGTGGGCGATCCAGACCGTCGAGGGCCGCCGCCCCGACGTCGAGGTGCGGTACGTCGCGCCAGAGGACGAGAGCGCGGATTACGAAAAGACCTGGCGCCGGCTCGCAACCGAGGCCGGCGACCGCCCGGTGCTCACCACGCACGCCTACGCCTGGCCCGAATGGACCTTCGCCCCCGTCGGCGGCGGATTTCGGCTCTATCGCCGCCCGCTGATGACACTCCCGGAAGAACTGGGGTTTGAACCACTGGCGGCGGATTTCGGCGCGCTACGCCTGCTCGGCTATCGCCTGGCGGGCGAGATGCGACCAGGGCGCCGCGTGGAGATGCATCTGGCCTGGCAAGCGACGGGGACACAATCCCCACCGCCCTCGTTCACGGGCCGGCTCTGGACGCCGGAGGGCGCTTCGCTGGCGCAGGCAGATCGCTTCCTGGACAATTTTGGCGATCTCGCGCCCGGCGAGGTGCAGATCACGCGCCTGGTCTTGCAGCTCCCCATCGACCGCTGCGCCGCCGCGATCCAGCCGACGATTGGCGCCTACACTGTGATCGATGGCGCCTTTCAAGACCTGGGGGCCGCCTCGCTGCCCGCTCAAGCGGCCACGTGTCGCTTCCCCACGCTGCCGGCGGAAAATCGCCGGCCCGGCATCGCGGGCGCGCGCGGGCCATTCCTACGCGGCGTGGATTACGACATCCACGGCGACCAGGCGACCACCTACCTCCACTGGTGCGGCCCCGGGCCGGCGCTCCACATCCAGGCCGGCGAGACGAACGCCCAGGTTGCGTCGCTGGGCTGGAGCGAATGCCAGACCATCCGCCTGCCCACCGCGCCGGATCGCGCGGGGTTTGTCTTCACGCGGGCGGATGGTGCACCAACCCGGCTCATCAGCCTGCCGTGGCCCGCGCCCACCTCCGGCGACCGCTATCAACCCTTCGGCGATGAGATGGTCTTGGTCGGCAGCGACGCCATAACGCGCGGCGGTCGCCTCACCGTCGATCTGATCTGGCGTCCGGCGCGGCCCCTCGTCGACGATTACGCCATCAGCGTGCGGCTGCTCGCCGCCGACGGCGAATGGGTGGGCGTCCACGACTTCCAGCCGGGCCTGAGCACGCTCCCCACGCTCAAATGGGTGATCGCCGGGCCGAAACTTTTAGATCCCCACCCATTCGATTCGCCCGGCCAACCGCCGGAGAAGATCGCCGTCGCCGTCTACGAGCGCTTCCGCCTCACGCCGCTGGCCTCCTCGCAAGGCGAGGTGACCCTCTACCCCATCTCCCCCTGGCCCTAACTGGAACGAACCTGTAACATTCCCCAAGTTGCATCCATTCCCCACTATGCTACAATATGGCTAGTTATCCAACGGTATCCGTTTTGAGACATACTTGGTGTTAAGTTCAAAAGTGCGGGGCGCTTCACAAGACTAAGG
>JBKHCQ010000261.1:0-5447 GCA_046541755.1 Anaerolineales bacterium
TCGGCACCGCGCTAATCTTGGGCGTCATCGGCGGGACCTATCCCGCCTGGCGCGCTGCAAATCTCCAGCCGGTGGAGGCGCTGCGGTATGAATGAGTTGCAAGTTACGAGTTGAAAGTTGAAAGTTAAGCTCGTTTGTTCGTAGTCAGGCACGCAATGAAATGGAGTGCCGTCGTAGCAGAGTTCCGTTGGACGTTGGAGGTGATGATGAGCGATTTGATCATTGAGACGCGCGATTTGGTCAAGGTCTATGGCGATGGCGCGGAGATAAGAGCGCTGGATGGCGTGAATATGCGCGTGGCGCGCGGCGATTTTTTGGCCGTGATGGGGCCGTCGGGATCGGGGAAGTCCACGCTGCTGAATATGATCGGCGCGTTGGATCGCCCGACCTCCGGGCAGGTGTTCGTCAACGGGCAGGACATGGCCCAGATCCGCGACCTGGATCGCTTCCGCGCGCGGACGGTGGGCTTCGTCTTCCAGTTGCACAACCTGATCCCCACGCTGAACGCGCGGGAGAACGTCGCCGTGCCGATGATCGGCTTGGGCGTCGGCGCGCGCCAACGCCGGTCGCGCGCCGAGGAGTTGTTGGAGCTGGTGGGCCTGGATCATCGGATGGATCACCTGCCCAATCAGCTCTCCGGCGGACAGCGCCAGCGCGTGGCGATTGCGCGCTCGCTGGCGAACGAGCCGGCGCTCGTGCTGGCCGATGAGCCGACGGGCAACTTGGATTCCGAGAGCGGCGGGGCGGTCGTCAAGCTACTGCGGCGCCTCAACGCCGAGCTGGACACCACCTTCGTCATCGTCACGCACGACCTGACCGTCGCCCGCCAGACCGATCGCGTTTTGGATATGCAGGATGGTCAAATCGTCGACGATCATCACGTCGGCCATCCCTTCGAGGAGGACCTCAAGGCTTTCCGCGCGTCGGGACTGGGGCAGGCCATCGTCGAGGGTGAGGAGGACGCGCGCGCGGTGTTAGATCCCGCCACATTGCAGGCCGTCCGGCGCCTATTAGATGCCAACGGGGCGTAGGATGAACGGAGAATGATGAATGGAGAATGGAGAATGGAGAATGATGAATATGGAATACGAAGGAACATGACACAATGACCATCGAAGACATTAGAACCTTTGCCGATCAGATCATCGAAAACGTAGAAACCGTCATTTTGGGCAAGCGCGAGCAGATCGAACTGCTGCTGGTCGCGCTGCTGTGCCAGGGCCACGTCCTGATCGAGGATGTGCCGGGCACGGGCAAGACGATGTTGGCGCGCGCCATCGCGGCCAGCATGGGGCTGGAGTTCAAGCGGCTCCAGTGCACGCCCGATCTATTGCCCAACGACATCACAGGCATCCAGATCTTCAACCAGAAGATGCAGACCTTCGAGTTTCAGCCGGGGCCGGTCTTCGTCAACGTCCTGTTAGCCGACGAGATCAATCGCGCGACGCCGCGCACGCAGGCCGCGCTGCTGGAGGCGATGCAGGAGCAGCAGGTGACCATCGGCGGCGTGACGCGCAAGCTCCCGCGTCCCTTTTTGGTGCTGGCCACCCAAAATCCCATCGAGTACGAAGGCACCTTCCCGCTGCCCGAAGCGCAGTTGGATCGCTTCCTGATGCGTCTCTCGCTGGGCTATCCGGCGGAGGCGGACGAGATCGGGATGCTGCGCAGTCAACGGAAGGCCCATCCCATCGAGAGCATCGGGCAGGTCGTGGAGAGCACGGCGCTGGCGGCGCTGCACGACGCCGTGACCGACGTCCACGTCGATGAGACGCTGGAGGCCTATATTTTGGCGCTGGTGCAGGCGACGCGCGCCCACACCGACCTCGCGCTGGGCGCCAGTCCGCGCGGCTCCCTGGCGCTCTACAAGACCGGTCAGGCCTTCGCGGCATTGCAAGGGCGCGATTACGTCATTCCCGACGACATCAAACAACTCGCGCCCCACGCTCTGCCCCATCGCTTGATCCTCGAACCGGAGAGCCAATTGCGCGGGCGCACCGTGGCGAGCATTTTGCGCGAAATCCTGGAGCAGGCGGCGCTGAAATTCGAGGAAAACGAGTCGGATACATCTGGAGCGTGACCTCCGTGGTGGCTCGGCCAGGTCCCCTTGAGGGGGATAAACAAGGCCGGCCACAACCTTTGGGGGTAGTTCTGGATACTGATCCGCTTATTCGCCCATTCGCTGATCCGCTGATTCGCTCATTCGCCCATTCGCTGATTCGCCCATTCGCTGATTCGCTCATTCGCCCATTCGCTGATTCGCTCATTCGCCCATTCGCTGATTCGCTCATTCGCTCATTCGCTAACCCGCTGAGACGCTAAAACCATGACCAACCTAATCCTATTGCTCATCATAATGTTCCTGATCGCCGCGCTCCTGCGCCTGGATTTCTATTTCCACATCCTCTACTTCTTAGGCGCGACGTATCTCCTCACGCGCCTCTGGACGCAGCGGGCGAGTGGGCAACTGACGACGGCGCGGCGCTTCGTCCGGCGGGCGTTTCCCGGCGAAGAGGTCACGGTCACCGTGGAGGTGCGCAACGCGGGCTGGCTGCCCGTGCCGTGGGTCGAGGTCTACGAATCCCTGCCGCCGGAGATAGGCGGCGCTAGCACTGCCGAGCGGCATGTCATCTCGTTGTGGGGCGGCGCGCATCATCGCCTCACTTACATGCTGACCGGCTATCGACGCGGCTACTATCGCATCGGCCCGCTCTTCCTGCGCGTTGGCGATCTCTTCGGCCTGATGCCGGAGAAGCGGCAGTCGAAGCCGGCAGAGTATCTCATCATCTACCCCCGCATCGTCGCGTTGGAAGCGCTGGGCTTGCCCACCCACTCCCCGCTGGCGCTCCTGCCCTCGCCCTCCGCGCTCTTCAAGGACCCGACGCGGATCATGGGCGTGCGCGCCTATCAGCCCGGCGATTCGCCCCGGCGCATCCACTGGACGGCCTCGGCCAGCGCGGGCAAGTTGCTGGTCAAGCGCTACGAGCCGGCCATCGCCCGCGAGACGTTGATCTATTTAGATATGGATCGCGGCAGCTATCTGCACCGCCGCCGCTACGACGCTATCGAGATGGCCATCGTCGCCGCCGCCTCCCTGGCCCATCACATCATCGTGCGCGAGGGCTTGCCCGCCGGGCTGGCCGTCCAGGCGCTCGACCCGCTGGCGGATGAGGTCGCCGCCTTCTCGCTGCCGCCGCGCTCGCAGCAGGCGCATTTGATGTCGATATTGGAGGTGCTGGCGCGCATCCAGACCCACGAATCAGACGTCGCCTTCTCCGAATTCCTGCACCGCGAGAGCGCCAAACTCTCCTGGGGATCGACCGTCGTCGTGATCACGGGCGGCCAGAGCGAGGCGCTCTTCAGCTCGCTGGCCCACCTGCGCCGGATGGGCTTCTCGGTGGTGCTGTTGTTGATCATGCCGGTCAAAGCAACGGAAGCGGGGAACGCGCTCCAGCAACGCATCGCCTCGATTGGCGTGTCGGTCGTCCACATCTGGCGGGATGAGGATTTGGGCATCATTTGAGTTGATAGAGCTACCGGACACTTTTTCCAAGACCATTCTTAATCAGCAGATAGAGCAGATTTTAGCAGATTAGATTTCGATTCAGGTCTAAAGCCTCACAAAGAAAATACAAAGAGGCGCCGAGGAAGATATTTCTCTGCGGATTTGGGATGATTCATTTTCTGGGTTAATTAGCTTGACATTTGGGGGGTATAGAAAGTCCGACGCCCGCAGATAAATCGCGGGCTAAAAGCTCAAGTTGGCTAGAAGCCAACTAAAATACGAGAGACTTCTCGGTATAGAGTCGGCCTTCAGCCGACTTGAGCTTTCAGACGGGTAGTTTACTGCCCGGCCCCTGTCCGGTAAGCAGTTTGAGTTATAATATGAATAAGATGAGCGATACAAAAGAAACCAACGAGCTATGGGATCACATCGTGGCGCGGCTGCCCCAACCCCTGCGCCGCTCCTGGGTGCGTCACGTCCTGCAACCCCTCATCGTCGGCCTGATGGTGGGCTGCATCGCGGTGTCGCTGGTGCAATTGGGGCACGCGCTGGTCCCCACCTGGAACAAGACCTACTTCATCGTCGCGCCAATCTTGACCGCGCTGGCGGGCTACTACACCCGCTACCTGGCGAAGCGGCGCTTCTTGGATGGGGGGGAGAAGTTCCGCATGCTGATGACGGAGTGGGTGCTGATGTTCGTGCTGCTCAAGATCGCGGGATATATTGGCGAAAGTTGGGCCTCCGTGCTGGCCGATGTGCGCAGTTGGAGCGACAATATCTACGCGATCTTCGATGCGGAGACGTTGGCCGCGTTCGGCCTCTGCCTCCTGGCCTGGCAGGCAGCCTGGGCGACCGTGCGCGACATCGAAGAGATCGCCGATCCGCTCCCCCACTACGAGAGCGAGGATGATCTCCCCGTGTCGCGCCTGCGTCGCCGCTTCACGCTCGGCGGCGTGCTGCTCTTCGCGATGGCGGGCCTGGCCCACACCGGCATCGCCGCGCTCGATGCCAGTTGGACGCGCAGCACGCTGGTCATCCTGAGCGTCCTGGTCTACTTTCTCTTAGGCCTGCTGCTGTTGGGGCAGATGCACTTCGCGCGCTTGGCGCGCCTGTGGGAATCGCGCAAGGCGCAGGTCGAATCCCAAATGAGCGTGCGATGGG
Source organism: Anaerolineales bacterium (assembly GCA_046541755.1). Lineage (GTDB taxonomy): Bacteria > Chloroflexota > Anaerolineae > B4-G1 > SLSP01 > JAAAOZ01. The sequence continues at coordinate 4,664 of JBKHCQ010000261.1, forward strand.
TGCAGTACGGCGCGGCGCTGCTGGCGTTAGCCTTAGTGATTGCCTTTATCCTGCCTACCGGTTATACTGTCGGACTATTAGATTTGGGATATGCCCTGATCTCGGTGATATGGTATCTACTTTCGTGGATTATGTACCTTTTCACGGCCTTTTTCGCCCTTATCGCCTATCTCCTCTCACACTTCAGCGAGACGGAGCCGGCGATGTCGCCCGCGACGCCGGTGATGCCCGACGAGATAATGCCCGCGTCATCCGCCGGCGCCGAATGGCCCTGGCTGGAGATACTCAGCTCACTGCTCTTTTGGGGGATTGCAATCGCATTCCTTATCTACGTCCTGCGCGCCTACCTGCGGGATCGAGCCGAGTTACAGGCCAGGATCGCGAGCTGGGGCGTAATCCAGCGCGTGCGCGCGTGGTGGGCGGCGTTGACGCACTGGTGGCGCGGCGCGCGGCGCGAGGTGCGCGCGCGGGCGGAGGCCGCCTTGGCCAAGATCTCGCTGCGGCGCGCCGGTCGCGAGCGCCGATCACAGAGGCGACGACCGGGCGATAGTCGCCGGGCGCAGATCGCCTACTATTACCTCAGCACCTTGGACGAGGCAAAAGAGGTCGGGTTGCCGCGTCGTCAAGCGCAGACGCCCTACGAATACAGCCCGACCGTCGAGATGGCGTTGCCGGAAGCCCAAGAGGAGATGGCGCGCCTGACCCGCGCCTTCGTGGAGGCGCGTTACAGCTCACATCCCATCTCAGATGAGGATGTGGGGAGCTTACAGAGCACGTGGGAACA
>JBKHCQ010000262.1:0-5411 GCA_046541755.1 Anaerolineales bacterium
TCGTAGAACTCCGTGATCCGGCGGGGACGCCGGTGCTCAGCCGCACCCTGGACATCACGCTCGGCGAAACCGCGCGAACCCAAACTATTCAATGGGACTGCCCGGATGAAGCCCTGCCAGGCACCTACACCGCTTTCGCCACCACCACGGACAGCTACGACGAGCAACAACGAACGTCGGCCAACATCTACGTCACATCGGCGCCAGGGATAGATACCTTCGACATCTACCTCCCCCTGGTCGTGAGAAGCACGCCATAGTCAATCTATCGTCCACATGAGAAAAGGCCGGCCTCTTTCGAGGCCGGCCTTTGATTTGCCGGTTAATGCGTCGATACAACTTGGCGCGTTAGCGAATGGCCTTCTCCGTGTCCTTATCGAAGAGGTGCATCCGGGTCAGATCGAACGCGGCGGTCTTGGTCATCCCGACCTTGACGCTAGTGCGGGGATCGAAGCGGCCCAAGAAGGAGATGTGCTCCGTCTTCAAATAAGCGATGACCTCATTGCCCATCAACTCGGTCACATCCACCTTCGTCTCCACGAGCGCGGGCTTAATGCCGGGCGGCGTGAATTCGGGATCGTGGACATGCTCCGGGCGCACACCCGCAATCACTTCCTTGCCCAAGTAACCCCGATACGTATCGCGACGCTCCTCCGGCACGGTGATTTGGAAATCCCTGCAATCGAGCTTCATCTCACCGTTTTCCTCAATCAACGTGGCGTCGAAAAAGTTCATCGCGGGGCTGCCGATGAAACCACCGACGAAGATATTAGCGGGATAATCATACAACTGCTGAGGCGAATCGCACTGCTGGAGGATGCCATCCTTCAATACGGCGATCCGCGTGCCCATCGTCATCGCCTCCACCTGGTCGTGGGTCACGTAGATGAAGGTCGTGCCCAGCCGATGATGCAGCTTGGAGATCTCGGCGCGGGCCTGGACGCGCAACTTGGCGTCGAGGTTGGAGAGCGGCTCGTCCATCAAGAAGACGTTCGGTTCACGAACGATGGCGCGTCCCACAGCGACGCGCTGGCGCTGACCACCGGACAATTGCTTGGGCTTGCGATCCAACAGATGCTCGATGCCCAGGATCTCCGCCGCTTCCTTCACCCGGCTGTCGATCTCCTGCTTGGGAATCTTGCGCAGCTTGAGGCCGAAGGCCATATTATCGTAGCAGGTCATATGGGGATAGAGGGCGTAAGATTGGAAGACCATCGCGATATCACGATCCTTGGGGGGAACATCATTGACCACGCGGTCGCCAATTAGAATCTCCCCTTCGGTGATCTCCTCCAAGCCGGCCAACATCCGCAAACTGGTGCTTTTGCCACAGCCAGACGGCCCAACGAAGACCAGGAACTCTTTATCCTCGATCTCTAGCGAGAGATCCGAGACGGCGACGACATCGCCAAAACGCTTCACGACATTTCGATAAGTAACGCTAGCCATTTAAAAATCTCCTTTCAAATATGTTTTTCAAATATGTGATGTGAATGTAATTAAATACTACTTTTGATTAGGTCAAAACAACGCGAACGCCCAATTCGCTGAGGTCCCACAATGGAGCATTAGCGGCTTCGCGACCAGTGACCAGGACATCCACCGCTTCGGCGGGGGCGATGAAGAGCGCGTCCGCGCCTCCGACCTGCTCCGGGCGCAACAGCACCATCACCTGCGCGCGCAAGGATAGCAGAACACGTCCCATCTCAGCGTAATAGTGCTGATCGTGAGTCAGGCCACGCGCCGCGTCCAAACCGGAAGCCTCCAACACCACCCAATCGGCGCGAATACCGCGTAGCGCATCCGCGTCGCCATAGACCCCGTCATCCGCTTGCACCTGACCGCCGATCAAATGGAGGGGATGTGTCTGTTGGCGAGCGACGGCCCAGGCCACGTTGAGCGCGTTCGTCATAATGGTAAGATGCGGATATTCGCGCAAGAAAGGCGCCATCTCTGGAGTGATGGTGCCTGGCCCTAAAAAGACCACGCTCTTCTCCGAGAGAAGCCGCGTCCCCGCTTCGGCGATGCGCCGCTCCAAACCGCTGGGAAGACGCCCAACGCTCGCGCCCTCGCGCAAAAGCGCTCCCCCGTGCACGCGACGCAACTGGCCTTCGTCTTCCAGTTGCGAGAGATCGCGCCGAATGGTTATCGGGGAAACTTCCAGTTCCGCAGCTAATTGCGAGACGTACACAACTCCTTCGTCTTCCAATTGATGCAGAATAATCGCTTGCCGCTCACGCTTCAACACTGCTACCTCTCACAAGTTCTAATATAGCACAAGGCCATAGCCGCGTCAATACAAAACAGCGAAATCGAACACAATCGATCAATAAAGATCATTATCGATCAACCCCGCCTTACCCTATGGCGACATGGCGACGACGGGCGTATGCAAAACTTGGGGGAGCACGAGCGTCAGACTTCGGAAGTCTACGAGAACGATGTGCGCAGGGCTTCAAAATTGCTCCTCTCGGCATAATTTGATAGGCAGAGCAGTATTCGAGACTTCCGAAGTCTGTCCTCCCCCAACTTGTAAATGCGCCCTATGGCGAAGCCTCCGGCGTGGACGTCGATGTTGAAGGCGTCGGCGTCGGGGGCAGCGGCGTAATCGACCACCCGTAGTATCCCTCCACGATTTGCCGGAACATCGGCGCCGCAACGGTCGAGCCTTCGCCGCCGTGCTCCGCTAGTACCACCATTGCGATCTTCGGATCATCCGCCGGAAAATATCCCGCAAACCACGAGTGAGGTTTCCCCTCCACATGGACGGCCTCGGCAGTGCCGGTCTTGCCGGCGACAGCGACATCCAGACCTTGAAAGCGGCGCTGCACGGTGCCGATCGGCGCTGTCGTGGCGTCCAACATACCGGCTTGAACGATCTCCAAGTGCGCCTGCGTAATGGGTAATTGGGCAAGTGCCTGAGGCTGGGTCACATGCTCCGGTTCCCCACTCCCCGCCGCGATACGATCCACGAGATAAGGGCGGTAGAGCGCGCCGCCGTTGGCCACGGCGGCTATCATCCGCGCAATCTGTAAGGGCGTCACCAACAAATATCCCTGCCCGATGGCCAAGTTTACAGTATCGCCGGTTCCCCAACCAGTTTGATAGACGGCCTCTTTCCATTCGGGATCTGGCATCAGGCCGTCCGCCTCCGAGAGCGCTTGCAGGCCCGTGGCCTCTCCTAATCCAAAGGCCCGGCCATAGGTGGGCAGAATCTCCGGCCCGGCTTGATTCAACCGCTTGCCAATTTCATAGAAGGCTACATTACACGAACCGGCCAAGGCATCCTGAAGGCCGATATCGCCATGCCCGCTTTCGAGCCAACAATAGCGGCGGTTCGGCTCGCCGAGACCATCCCAATAACCCGGACAGTAGAATGGACTATCGCGCGTTAAATCCAACGCCGCCATTCCCGCCGCCATCGTCACGATCTTGAAGACCGAGCCGGCGGGATACGTGCCCTGGGTCGCGCGATTGAAGAGGGGACGATCAGGATTGCTCAGCACCGCCCGGCGTTCGTCTTCGGCGGTCGGTTGCAGAAAGATATTATTATCAAAATCCGGTGAGCTGACCAGAGCCAAGATGGCGCCGGTCTCCACCTCGATGGCGACGACGGCGCCGGGATGGTCGCCCAACGCTTGCTCGGCGTGATATTGCAAATCGCGATCAAGGGTGGTATGGATGGGCCGCCCGCGCTGCGGCTCGCGCTCGGCCACGCCGGTGACGTAGTTCCCCTCTGCATCGATGATGTAAAGCCGCCCGCCGTTGCGCCCGGCTAAAATCTGCTCGCCCCAGCGCTCCAAGCCCGCGATGCCCACCCACTCGTCGCCTCGATAGCCCTGGAGGCGATAGGTCGCCAGCGCCTCCTCCGGGATCGGGGAAATCCAACCGACGGCGTGCGCGCCGACGCCCTCCAACGGATAGGTGCGGCCTTGACGTCCCCGGCGCTCGATCCCCGGCAGAGAAAGCAGTTCGTCATAGGCGATACTCTGCTCGCTGGCAATGTCTTCGATAGGGATGTACCAATGCGCCGGCTGATCAATGTAGGTCGCGTGGATCTCCTCCGCGGGCATCTCTAGCGCCTGAGAAAGCGCCTTCAACAACGCCGTCTCATCCTCAATCTGCTCCGGGATGACGCCCACGGAGACGCGGGTGCTAGGGACGGCCAGGCCCGCGCCCTCGCGGTCGTAGATGTTCGCTCGCGGCGGGATTTGATATTCCACGACGAAGGTATGTCCGGGGGCCAAAGCCGGCCACATCGTCGCCGGCTCCCACGCAATCCACCACTGTGTTTCGTCGCGGCGCAGATGAAGCGCGTTATCCGCCCGCAAGTCGCCAAATAGCGCCGTATGCCAGATTTCGACGAACTCAATCGTCGCCTGCGCCCCTTCGACCATCAACGTGCGCGGCGTCAGCGTCATACTGAAGGTCGTGGTGCTATCCAAGGCCCTCGTATGCGTGCGCCGAAATGTCTCATAGGCCATCGCGGTGCGGAGGTCCGGCGCGAGCGATTGATACATCGACTCATAATCACCTTGCTCCCAGGCGGACAAGAAATCGCGCCCCGCGCGCTCTGGGCGGGCGAAATCCACCGTCGGCGTGGGCGTGGGCGCTTGGGCCGTCGGCGGCGCGGAGGTCAACGTCTCAGTAGCCGGCGCCGCTACCGTGCACGCCGAGTTCAATAGCAGAAGCCACATCAAGCCGCACAACAGAAGGCGTTTAGGTTTCATAACACCAACTCGCCTTGATCTTGCCGGGGGCAGTGATAACCAAAGTGGCGACGACAGAGCGCGGGAATATCCACGGTTAGGATATGACCACTGGCACGCATCAAGGCGGCCACCGCGCAGAGGGGCAATCCCACCACATTGGCGTAACAGCGCGCGGCCTTCGCCACCGGATCGAAGGCCGCGTTCTGGATAGCGTAAGCGCCGGCCTTATCCATAGGATCACCGCTCGCCACGTAGGCCGCGATCTCCGCGTCGGTATAGGGGCGCATCCACACCCGCGTGGTGACGCGGCGGACGGTCGTCTCCTGCGCCTGCGGGATGCGGAGCGCCACGCCCGTATGCACCTCGTGCGGTCGATCTCGAAGTTGGCGCAACATAAGCTCTGCCTCGGCGGGATTCTGGGGCTTGCCCAGCGAGCGGCCCTCCAGATCAACCGTCGTATCGGCAGCGAGGATCCATGCTTCGGAGAGAGGGGCATCCAGCGCTTGGCTCTTCTCCAGCGCCAACCGTGTCGCCAAGGGCGCGGGATGCTCATCGGGAAACGGACGCTCGTCAATAGGGACGCCTGTCACATCTACGGAGATCTCCAACCAGCTCACCATCTTACGTCGGCGCGGCGATTGCGACACCAATAGCAGTTTTTTGAAATTTTCGCGCAAAATTGCTCTCCTCCTGAACTAT
>JBKHCQ010000263.1:0-5405 GCA_046541755.1 Anaerolineales bacterium
TTATCGTTAGTGTCTTAAAGTATTCGCCACTAAGCACGGCGGTTCCCACGGCCATTGGGCCGTGGGGTCAAAGAGAAACCGCGTGCCACCCACAAAAGGACACCATCTGTCAAAGATGGATATTTTGCAAAATATTTTTGGGATGGCGGCAGGCCCAGGAATCTGCTTCATTCGCTTCATCCGCCGAATTTAGCTTGACACCTCACCGAACCCGTGCTATAGTTAGCATCAATACAGAGCAAAAGCTGTGAATGGGAATAGTAAACGTCAGAGCGAGGGTCTAGAGAGTCGGGGATGGTGGAAACCTGATCCCAGCGCAGGCGTTGAATGGCCCCAGGAGCTGCCCGCCGAACTTCTGCCCAGCGCAGGAAAGTAGTCCGGGACGGAAACGCTACCGTTATCAGAGCGGAGGATATCGCAGGAAGCTAGAGCTGTATCCGAACCAGAGTGAGGCTGGCTAGCCACGAGACGCGCCATCACGGCGCGTTTTTTTGTTGGCCCAGTTGGCCTAACCAGGGTGGCACCACGGGCAATGACGCTCGTCCCTTTTCGGGGACGGGCGTTTTTTTGTTGGGAACCAAGCTCACTTATTTATTCATTCACTCAAAATCTGGGAGGTATGGGATGAAGAAACGAATTTTAACCGGGGATCGTCCGACGGGCAAGCTGCATCTGGGCCATTATGTCGGCAGTCTCCAAAACCGCGTGGCGCTTCAGGATGCGTACGAGTGCTTCTTTATCATCGCGGATTTGCACACGTTGACGACGAAGCCGGAAAAGGAACACGTCGAGAAGCTGGGGCGCAACATCTACGATGTGGTGTTGGATTATCTCGCCGTGGGCGTCGATCCGGAAAAGAGCGTGATCTTCTTGCAGTCGGCGCTGCCGGAGACCTACGAGCTGAATCTGGTGCTGGAGATGATGGTCACGCTGCCGCGCTTAGCGCGCCTGCCGAGCATCAAGGATATGGCGCGCGCCGCGCAGATCAACGAGGAGACGATGCCCTTCGGCCTGATTGGCTATCCCGTGCTCCAGGCCGCCGATATTCTGCTGCCGCGCGCGCACCTCGTGCCGGTGGGCAAGGATAACGAGGCGCACGTGGAGATCACGCGCGAGATCGCCCGCCGCTTCAATCGCATGTACGATGAGGAGGTCTTCCCCATCCCGGATGTGATGATTGGCGATGTACCGACGCTGGTCGGCACCGATGGCCAGGCGAAGATGAGCAAGTCGTTGGATAACGCCATCTATCTCTCTGATGATGAGAAAACTGTGAACCAGAAGGTCTTCGGGATGTACACCGATCCCAACCGCGTCCGCGCCGATATTCCGGGCCGCGTCGAGGGCAACCCCGTCTTCATCTACCACGATGCGTTCAATCCTGATGTGGATGAGGTGAACGATCTCAAGGCGCGCTATCGCCAGGGCGCGGTGGGCGATGTGGAGGTCAAGCGTAAGTTGGCCCGCGCTATCAACAATTTCTTGGATCCGATTCGCGAGCGACGGGCGGTCTACGCCGCTCAGCCGGGCAAAGTCGAGGAGATCCTAATGGAAGGCACGCGCCGCATGCGGCAGGAAGCGCGCGCCACGATGAAGCGCGTCTTCTCCGCGATGGGCCTGCCTGGCCCGCTCCTGCGCGGAGCGCAACAGCGCGGCGAGCCATTCCGGCTGTTGGATGTTTGATCCGGTCACATTCTCCTTGCGAAGGTTTCACAAGCGCCTGGGCGTGCAAAAACTTCGGGGCCTTGGAAGATGTCTTGATCACAAGAGGTTTGAGTACGATGAGCGTTGACTTAACTTAGATGTAGATGTAAGGGAGGCTTTGCTATGCAACACATTACCGGCGTGAAACTCTATCACGATCATTACCCTACCGAGCAATACTATCCATTCAATCTGACCGTTTTGCGGAAGACCTCGCGCCTGATTTTCCGCAAGCCGATGGTCTTCTTCGTGGGGGAGAATGGATCGGGGAAATCGACGCTCCTGGAGGCGATCACGCGCAAGTGCGGCGTCCACATCTGGCATCGAGCCAAGCGCCACGTCGCGCATCACAACCCTTACGAGACGCGCTTGGTCGATTTCATCGACATCGATTGGGCCGACGATGAGGATCGCGCACCCGGCTCGTTGTTCCGCGCCGAGACCTTTCGGGAGTTCGCCGATTTCTTGGACGATGTCGCGCTCTGCGATCCGGGCCGGCTCAAGTATCAAGGCGGGGAGCTGCTGAACACCCTCTCTCACGGCGAGGCGATGTTGTCCTACTTCAGCGGGCGCTATGACTTTCGAGGCGTTTACTTCTTGGATGAGCCGGAGGCTGCCCTTTCGCCCGCCAGTCAGGTGAGGTTTTTGCAGGTGTTGCGGGATGTGGTCACTAAGGGCCAAGCCCAATTTATCATCGCCACGCACTCGCCGATTTTGCTGGCCTATCCAGAGGCGCAGATTTTCAGCTTCGACGATACCGAAATCAAGGAGGTGACCTACGAGGAGACGAATCACTATCAGATTTACAAGAATTTTCTCAGCCATCGCGACGCATATTTGAATAATTGAGGTTGGCCTTGCTATGCAGTTAATTTCAAATCAGAAGGAGAAATAAAATGAAACAGTACAAATATCTTTTGCCAGAAAGTGAAATGCCCACGCATTGGTACAACATCTTGCCCGATATGAAGACGCCGCCCCCGCCCTATCGCCACCCGGTGACGTTGGAGGTGCTGACGCCACAGGATTTAGCGCCGATCTTCCCACAGCCGCTGATCGAGCAAGAGGCCAGTCAAGAGCGCTGGATCGAAATCCCCGAAGAGGTGCAGGATGTGCTGCGCATGTGGCGCCCCGCGCCGCTCTATCGCGCGCATCGTTGGGAGCAGGCGTTGGATACGCCGGCGAAGATCTACTACAAATGGGAAGGCGTCAGCCCTCCAGGGAGCCACAAGCCCAACACGGCGGTGGCGCAATGCTACTACGCCAAGGAGGAGGGCCTCGAGGGCATCTCCACCGAGACGGGCGCCGGGCAATGGGGGAGCGCGCTGAGCTTCGCGGCGCAGTTCTTTGGCCTGAAGTGCAAGGTCTTCATGGTGGCGATCAGCTATCAGCAGAAGCCTTATCGGCGGATCGCGATGGAGACCTGGGGCGGCAACGTGATCCCCAGCCCCAGCTCGACGACCGACGCCGGGCGCGCGATGTTAGCTAAAGATCCCGAATCGCCGGGCAGTTTGGGCATGGCCATCAGTGAGGCTATCGAGTATGCCGTCAAGCACGATGGTTGGAAGTACTTGCTGGGCAGCGTGGTGAATTTCGTGATGCTCCATCAGACGGTGATCGGCCTGGAAGCGATCAAGCAGATGGAGATGGCGGGCGATGAGCCGGACATCCTCATCGGTTGCGTCGGCGGCGGCAGCAACTTCGCCGGTCTCTTTTTGCCCTTTATGCCGAAGAAGTTGAATGGCGAGCGCCCTGATCTGCGCGTTATCAACGTCGAATCGACCGCGTGCCCCAGCCTCACCCGTGGCATCTACGCCTACGATTGGGGCGACACGGCCAAGACCGGCCCGGTGGCCAAGATGCACACCGTTGGACATAACTTCGTCCCGGCGCCGGTGCACGCGGGCGGCCTGCGCTATCATGGGATGTCGCCCATCATTTGCAGCCTCTTCGATGACGGCCTTGTGGAAGCGCGCGCTTATAATCAGAACGAGGTCTTCGATGCCACGCACAGCTTCGCGCAGGCCGAGGGCTTTATCGTCGCGCCGGAGACCGGTCACGCGGTCAAGGCTACCTACGATGAGGCGATGGCCTGTCGTGAGTCCGGCGAATCCAAGACCATCCTCTTCAATGCCAGCGGCCACGGCCACTTCGATCTCTCCGCCTACGACGCCTATCACCGCGACGATCTCATCGATTACGCGCTGGAGGAGGACAAGCTCCAGCGGGCGTTGCGCGAACTGCCGAATATCAAAGGATCGTAAGTCTTAACCTTGCGAAGGTTGTTGTAAGCGCCTTGAATGCTGATAGCTGTCCCCTATTGAAATCTATCTTGGCAAAGAGCACGGTCTAACCTTCGCAAGGGTTGTGACCAAAGAAAAAGCCCCCCGCACTTCTTCGCGGGGGGCTGTTGCTAGTCGGATCACATCGGAGCTACGCTTTTTCGCCCTCTTCCTCCATCTCCGCGATCATCCGCTCCAAGCGCTGCGTCTGATCGTCAATCCGCAGCGCCTCGATGAAATCGGCGATCTCGCCATCCATCACCGCGGGCAGGTTATACGAACTCATCCCAATGCGATGATCGGTCACACGGTTCTGAGGGAAGTTGTAGGTGCGGATCTTCTCGCTGCGTTCGCCGCTGCCCACCTGGGAACGGCGCGCGGCGCCGATGGCCTCCTCCTGCTTGCGGCGCTCGATCTCATAGAGGCGCGCGCGGAGCACGGCCATCGCACGCAGCTTGTTCTGCGTCAAGGAGCGCTCACTCTCGCAGGTCACCACCATATCGGTGGGCGTATACACAATCCGCACCGCCGTGTCGTTCTTCTGCATGTGTTGGCCGCCCGGCCCGGATGCGCCGTAGGTGGTGATCTCCAAATCTTTGTGATTGATGTCGACCTCCACATCGTCGACCTCTGGCAGCACCGCAACCGTGACCGTCGAAGTGTGGATGCGCCCACTGGATTCGGTGACGGGGATGCGCTGCACGCGATGGACGCCGCTCTCATACTTGAGGTGCGAGTAGGCGCCCTTGCCCTTCACCATAAAAGTCACCTCTTTGTAGCCGCCGATCCCGGTGCGATTCTCGCTGATCATTTTGACCTTCCAGCCACCCTGGCGTTCGGCGTAGCGCGAATAGAGGCGGAAAAGCTCCGCGGCGAAGAGACCGGCCTCTTCGCCGCCGGCGCCGGCGCGAATCTCCACAATCACGTTTTTCTCATCGCGGGGATCCTTGGAAATCAACAGCTTTTGAAGGTACTCTTCCAGTTGTTCCTTCAGACCCTCCAGGCGCGTAATCTCCTCCTCCGCCATCTCCTTCAGTTCGGCGTTCTCCTCCTCCGCTAACATCTCGTAGGTCATCTCCAACTCATCCAAAATCTGGCGATAACGGCGGTAAGATTTAACTGTATTCTCGAGATCGGCGCGCTCCTTTGCATAGGCAGCAATTTGTTCGTAATCTTGGGCGACCTCTGGCTCAGCCATTAATCGCGTCAACTCGATGAAGCGATCCTCCACAGCGCTCAAGCGCGTTAACATTTTTCGGACATCTATATCGATCATACGTATCCTTTATCCTTCGAAGTTTGACATAAACAAACGGCCCGTTGTATCACGGGCCGTCGTCATCCCAACCTATCTATAGCCTTGATGGGCCCACCAGGATTCGAACCTGGAACCGACCGGTTATGCATCCCACCACAGCT
>JBKHCQ010000264.1:0-5379 GCA_046541755.1 Anaerolineales bacterium
AGGAGGCGCTGAGATGTTGAAGCCACTGCCCATCGGCGTTCAGACATTCTCCGATCTTATCGAAAGCGGGTTTTTGTATGTGGATAAGACCCGCTGGATCTACGAGTTGGTGAGGCATCCCAAAGGCGTCTACTTCCTCTCGCGCCCGCGCCGATTTGGCAAGAGCCTGCTGCTCTCGACGCTGGGCGCGCTCTTCGAGGGGCGGCGGGAGCTGTTCGAGGGGTTGTGGATCTCCGATAGCGACTATGCGTGGCCCGTTCATCCCGTGATCCGCATTGACTTCAGCTTGTTCCGCGTGGAGACAGAGGAAGAGTTGAAGCAGAAGTTGGTGGAGCGGTTAGAAGAAATTGCGGCGGATCAAGGCCTTATCCTGGGCGCGGGGGATTATCAAAAGAAACTCAACGATCTTATTCGGGCCTTGGCGGAGCAGGGGGGCGTCGTGATCCTGATCGACGAGTACGACAAGCCCATCATCGACAACATCGATCATCCAGAAGCAGCGGCGCGTATCCGCGAGGCGCTGAAGGGCTTCTACACGGTGATCAAGGGGATGGATGCCTACGTGCGCTTCGTTTTCCTGACCGGCGTGAGCAAATTCAGCAAGGTGGGCGTCTTCTCCGGGCTGAACAACCTGAAGGATATCACGCTCGATAACCGCTACGCGACGCTATTGGGTTTCACGCAGGAGGAGCTTGAGCGCGATTTTCACGATTATATTCAGGTCTTTGCAGAGAACGCCGATGCGTCCCCATCAGAATTAGTAGCGCGCATTCAGCATTGGTACAATGGATTTCGATTTTCCAAGCGCGGCGCGCCGGTGTACAATCCTTTCTCCCTGCTGTTAGTCTGCGATATGCAGGATTTCCGCAACTTCTGGTTCGAGACGGGGACGCCGACCTTCCTGATCAAGCTGTTGAAGAGCAAGGGCTACGACGTGCGTGAGCTGGAATCGCTGCGGGTGAGCGAGCTGACCTTCAGCAGTTACGAGATCGAAGACCTGCGCCCGGTGCCGCTGTTGTGGCAGACAGGCTACTTGACTATCAAGGATTATGACCCGCGCTCGCGGCTCTACCGGCTCTCGTACCCGAACTACGAGGTGCAGAACGCCTTCATGCACCATCTGTTGGATGCGTTCAGCAGCGCGAGCGACGGCCTCATCGGCGGCTACTTGTGGGATCTGCTGGATGCGTTGCAGGCGCAGGCGTGGGAGAAATTCTTCGCCTCGCTGGGCGTCTTTTTCGCCGGGATTCCCTACGATATCCAGATTCCGCAGGAGCGCTATTACCAGACCGTCTTCTATCTGATCTTCAAGCTGATGGGGTTGCAGATTGGGGCGGAGGTGCGGACGAATCGCGGGCGCATCGACGCGGTGATCGAGTTGGACGAGGGCGTCTTCATCTTCGAGTTCAAGTTGGATGGGACGGCGGAGGCGGCCTTGGCGCAGATCGCCGCGCGCGGCTACGATGAGCAATATCGGCGCGTGGAGAAGCAGAAGCCCATCTACCACATCGGCGTGGCCTTCGGAACCGAGACGCGCAGCATCATCGAATGGCAAGTCGTCACGCAGACGTGAGCGCGACTATCGTGACTATGGAAACCCGCGTCCTCCCCGTTGACCCGCAGCAGCCTGAGCCGGAGGTCATCGCTCAGGCGGCGCAGTTGATCCGCGCCGGCGAGGTCGTTGCGTTCCCCACGGAGACGGTCTACGGCTTGGGCGCGGATGCCTGGCGCGCGGAGGCCGTGCAGCATATCTTCGCGGCCAAAGAGCGCCCCGCGTACGATCCCCTCATCGTCCATCTGGCGGATGCGACGTGGCTGCCGCGGGTCGCGGCGCGCGTGCCGCCCGTCGCCCGCGAGTTGGCCGCGCGCTTCTGGCCCGGCCCCTTGACCCTGGTGCTGCCGCGCGGCGAGCGCATCCCCGACATAGTGACTTCCGGCGGCGAGACCGTCGCCGCGCGCGTCCCCGCCCACCCGGTGGCGCTGGCCCTGATCCGCGCCGCCGCGGCGCCCATCGCGGCCCCGAGCGCCAACCGCTTCGGCCACGTCAGCCCCACGCGCGCCGAGCACGTGCTGGCCGATCTCGGCGGGCGCATCCCCTTGATCCTCGACGGCGGCCCCACATCCGTCGGCGTCGAATCGACGGTGCTCTCGCTGGCAACCCCCACGCCGACGATTCTCCGCCCCGGCGGGGTGAGTCGCGAGGCGCTGCGCGCCGTGTTGGGCGAGGTGGCGCTGTATACGCGATCTGCCACATCCCAAGAAGCAACCTCCCTCCTTGGGGGGGGGATCGAGGGGTGTGTGGCGGCCCCATCGCCAGGGACATTAGATCAGCACTACGCGCCCCGCGCGCGCGTGCGATTCTATGCCGGCCCCCGCGTAGTCGTCTTGCCCGCCCTCCGCGCCGCGGCCTTTGATCTCGATGCGGCGGGCGAGCGCGTGGGCCTGTTGATCGCCGAGGAGGATCGCGCGGCGTTGGCCGATGCGCCGGGCATCATCCAGACGTTAGGCGCGCGGGGCGATGCGCCCGCCATCGCGCGGCGGCTCTTCGCGGCCCTGCGCGCCTTGGATGCGGCGGGCGTCTCCGTCATCCTGGCACGCGATTTCGGCAGCGCGGGCCTGGGCCTGGCCGTGCGCGATCGGCTCACGCGCGCGGCCGGCGGTGATGTGATTCGGGTGGCATAGATGCCGCACGTGACGATCCGGCCCTTTGAGCGGCGCGACCAGGCCGCTGCCAAGGCCCTTCTCCTTGAAGGGCTGGCGGAGCACTGGGGCGCGCTCGATCCCACGCTGAACCCCGACCTGGACGACATCGCCGTGAGTTATGCGGCGGGCTGCTTCCTCACGGCGTGGCAAGAGGCTTCCCCCTCTGTGGGGGGGAGTGAAGGGGGTGCAGGTGAGCGCTTAGTGGGCACGGGCGCGATCTTGCCCGAGACCGTGGACACGGCCCGCGTGGCGCGGATGTCCGTGGCGCGCGATTGCCGTCGCCAGGGCATCGGGCGGGCGCTGCTGGATGCGTTGTGCGCGGCGGCGCGTGACGCTGGCTACCGGCGCTTGGTGCTGGAGACGACCGCCGCGTGGCGGGGCGTCATCGACTTCTATCAGACCTATGGCTTCCGCGCGTTAGGCGTGCGGGAGGGCGACATGCACTTCGAGATGGACTTATGACCCGCAATCCAGATCCAGATCTAGATTTAGACGATGCTGCTTTGGAGGCGTTGAACGCGCGCTTTGCCGCCGCCTCGCCCCAGGAGATTTTGACCTGGGCGTGGGAGACCTTCGGGCCGGAGGAGGTCGCGGTCAGTTCCTCGTTCCAGACCCAGAGCGTGCCGCTGCTCCATATCATCGCGCAGACGTGCCCCCAGATGCCCGTATTGTTTATCGATACGGGTTTTCACTTTCCAGAGACCCTTGCGTTTCGTGATCGCTTACAGGCGCGATGGGATTTGAATATCCACGTCGTGCGGCCCGCGATCAGCAAGGGCGAGCTGTTTCGCAAGTACGGCGAGGGTCTCTACCGGCACGATCCCGATCTCTGCTGTTACATCAACAAGGTGCGACCGATGCAGGAGGCGCTGAAGTCGTTTCGCGCGTGGATTGCCGGCGTGCGCCGCGATCAGACGAAAAACCGGCAGGGGCTGGAGGTCGTCATCCGCCAAGCTGCTGACTTGCTCAAGGTACATCCCCTGCTGAACTGGACGGAAGAGCAGGTGGCGGCCTATCGCGAGGCGCACGAGTTGCCCGTGCATCCGCTCTATTACCAGGGCTATCCCAGTGTGGGATGCGCGCCGTGCACGCGCCCGGTCTTTTCGGTCACGGCCGATGCCGGGGATACCAACGATGCGCGCGCCGGGCGTTGGGCGGAATCGGACAAAAAAAAGACGGAATGTGGTTTGCATTTGGACTGGGATAAATAAATAGCGTGTCAATTTAGGTGCAACGCACTTGGGATTGAGTCCCCGTTACTCCTGATGCATTACATGCTTGATGTTAAGCTGAAAAGTGCGTTGCACCTCATAAGACTAAACAGTTACCTACCTACCGGACAGTTTTATGCCTCTATCTCAGCAGATTAAGCAGATGGAGCAGATGAATAATCAGACGGTCTAATTGACACAGAGTTGCCGGGATTTTCTCAAAGATCCGCAGAGAAATATCTTCCTTCTGTACCTCTTTATGTCTTCTTTGTGAGGTTTTAGA
Organism: Anaerolineales bacterium; assembly: GCA_046541755.1. Lineage (GTDB taxonomy): Bacteria > Chloroflexota > Anaerolineae > B4-G1 > SLSP01 > JAAAOZ01. The sequence goes on from JBKHCQ010000264.1 coordinate 4,198, forward strand.
CCTGAACCGAAATCTAATCTGCTTATATCTGCTCTATCTGCTGATTAAGAGTGGCCTTGGAAAAAGTGTCCGGTAGCTAGAACAGTTACTAAGAAGCTTCAGAGCATCATAGCCGTCATCACAATGACGAAAGCGAGGTGATTTATGCGTCGTACACAGAGCAAAAATCCAGTTGTGTTGGTCACAGGCGGGGCCGGATACATCGGATCGCAGTTGATCCGCGATATGGCTCACGACCCCGATTTTGAAGGCTACACCATCCGCATTTATGATAATCTGCACCGCCATCACCATTGCGGCCTGATGGATCTGCCCCGCACGGGCCGCTATGAGTTCATCGAGGGCGACATCTTAGATCGCTTCAACCTGGAGCGGGCGATGTGTGGCGTGAGCGAGGTCTTCCATCTCGCGGCGCTGGTCAGCTCCCCCTTGAGCTTCGATCATCCCGAATGGACGGAGCAGGTCAATCACTGGGGCACCGCTTCCGTGGTCGATTGCGCGCTCAATATGGGAATTGAGCGATTGCTCTACGTCAGCTCCGCCAGCGTCTATGGCCCCGGCGGCCCCTTCACCGAGGGCGCCGCGTGCCATCCTATCGGCCCCTATGCGATTTCCAAGCGCAAGGGCGAGGAGGATGTGCAGCAGGGGTGTCAGCGCGGCCTGACGGCGACCATCGTCCGCCTGGGTACAACCTTCGGCAACGCGCCGGCGATGCGCTTCGATGCGGTGGCCAATCGGTTGGCCTTCTTGGTGGGGGTGGGGCGCCCGATGGTGCTCTTCGGCAGCGGGAAACAGGTGCGGCCGCTGATCCACATTTGCGATGCTTCGGCGGCGCTGCGATTTTGTCTCCAGCATAGCGCGGGGCGCGGCGAGATCATCAACGCGGCGTTGCTCAATCCCTCCGCTATCGAGATTACGCAAACGTTGCAGCGCTTGGTGCCGGAGGCGGAAGTTCGCTACACGGATCAGGGCATCTTGACGGAGATCAGCTTTGAGGTCGATGCGAGTAAGTTGTTGCAGTTGGGATTTACGCCTCAATATACCTTGGAGCGCGGGTTGCGGGAGATGCTGTCGCGGTGGCAGGGGTATCATCAGGTAACAAATCCTTTTGAGAATGATTTGAAAGAGTCCTTATGATCCCTCGGCTCTCCAACAATGACGAAAATGCGTAAGGATCGCGGG
>JBKHCQ010000265.1:0-5377 GCA_046541755.1 Anaerolineales bacterium
CGCCGCGTGGGGCCGCCGCGATAGGATGGGGCCATAATCGAGAAGACCGTGCAGCGGCTCACATCCGCCAGGCGTGTGCCGATGCGCGGATCGATTTCCTCCAGCGTGCGCGAGGAGGTGATCACCGTGGGGAGCCGCGCCACGTAGCGATAGTTGAAGAGCTGGTAGAGTTTCTCCTGCGCCCAGGGCGTCGCGTACTCTGTGCCCAAATCGTCCAGCACTAAGAAGGGAGCGTTTCGCACTTCCTCAAAGCGCTTATCGTAGGGCACGGCGCTCTGGGGATAGAATGAGGCGCGGAGATAGTCCAGAAAATCGGGCACGGTGACGAAGAGCGCGGGATGGCCCTCTTTCACGCGCTGATTGGCGATGGCCGCCGCCAAGTGGGTCTTGCCGCAGCCATAATCCCCGGTGAAAATCAGCCAGTCTATGGGATTGGCGGCGTAGCCCTTGGCCAACTCGACCGCGCGCCGCAGGTTGTTCAACTCCTCGCGCGCCAGCTCCCCCTGCCGCAGCAGGAAGTTATCGAAGCGCATATCGCCGTACAGCACCAGCGTGTTCATCTCCATTTTGGCGTAATCGGTGCCGGTCTGGCGATAATCGGGCGCCAAGATGGTGACCATATCCACCAGATCGGTGTCGCCCAGCCGCGAGCACAGGCGGGGATCCAGCTCATCTAACGAGTTGTTGGTGGTGATGACGGTGGGAAGCCGCGCCATATAGCGATAGTTCAGCAATTGATAGAGCTTCTCCAGCGCCCAGGGCGTGCCATGCTCGGTGCCCAGATCGTCCATAATGAGCAGCGGGATCATCCGCACCTCCTCGAAGCGCTCGTCGTAGCGTTGAGTGGCCGTGGGCGCGTAGGCCCCGCGCAGGTGATCCAACAGATCGGGCACGGTGACGAAGAGCACGGGCGTGCCCCGGGCGATGGCGTCGTTGGCGATGGCCGCCGCCAGGTGGGTCTTGCCGCAGCCGTAGCCCCCGCGTATCAGCAGCCAGCCCTCTGGCCGTTGGGCGTAGGCGACGGCGCGATTATAAGCTAAGCGCAAATTTCGCTGGCGCTCGGCAGAAAGGCCATGGCCGTCGGGGCGGAAGTTCTCGAAGGTGTAGCGCTCCAAGATTTTGAGGCTGCTCATCGAGCGCATCGTCGCGTGGCGGCGAGATTGTAGTTCCTCCCGGCGGCAGGTGCAGGGGAAGAGTTTGCCGAAGTCGGGATGATGGACCGGCACATCCAAGCGGACGTAGCCCACGCCCCGGCAGATGGGGCAGTTGGGATCGCCAAGTTGGGCGTCGTCTAGCTCTTGATCAGTGCTGGATGATATCGCGGTACTTGCCCTCGATATACCGGCGCCGATCTCTCTCGCGATTTCGTCGATCTTCTTCATCTTTCCCCTCAGTCCACCAACGGTCTAGAATCGCGTGGATGTACTTCCAATTGCGCTTGTTCCGGCTGATGGCTTCGCGAAAGGCCTCCTCGATCCACGCGGCGGGATATTTCTTCTCGGCCTCCATCAGTTCCTCGCTCAGGAGCGCGCTCAACGGGCCGATGTTCTGCTCGTAGAGTGTGAAGATGTTGGGATGCGAGATGCGCTCGGCGCGCATCGGCGGGCGGCCCTGGGCCATCGCTTCGATGGCGGCGCGTCCACGCGGGCTGTTGGCGAAGTAGCGCCGCTCGCGCGTCCCATCCGCCACCTCCCATTCGCCCAAGAGGAGCGCGCCCCGCGCCACCGCGCGGGCCAGCGCGCATCCCACCTCGGTTTCGACCGCATCGCCAAACGCGGCCTGCATCGCCGGCTCCGCGCATAGTTCGGTCTCCGTGATCCATGGCGCGCTATCGGAGCGCATCTGCGCCAGCCGCCACAGCGCGATCAACGTCACCTGCAACTCCGCCAGATCATCGATGTGGGGGATCAGCGCGGTGAAGACCTGCTCCGGCAGTGCCACAGGGGTCTGCTTCCCCGCCGGAAAGCCGGAGAAGTGGCGCATGCTGATGCGCTCTTGCTGAGAGGCGCGTTTATCGCTCATGCTCATGTACCCAAGGGCGGCGGGCCGCCTCCGCCGTTATACTGCTCCGGCGAGACATGCGTCGCCGCGTCGGCGAATTGCGTGAGGCGGCTGTTAAAGAAGAGTTGGACGGTCCCGGTGGGGCCGTTCCGGTGCTTGGCGACGATGATGTCCGCGATGCGCGGCTTTTCCGTCTCTGGATGATACATCTCATCCCGATAGATGAACATCACGATGTCGGCGTCCTGTTCCAGGGAATTATGCACCACGATGTCATTGGCCACGAAGTTGTGATGTTCTGGTACTTCCAAGTCGTAAACCTCTTCGACGCCGGCCGGCTCTACACTCGCCACTTTGTCCCAGTAGACATCGCTTTGGGCGAGGTGCAACAAGGAGTCACTCTGAACGATCTTTCCCACCCGCAAGGCGCGCTCACGGCTTAGATTACTCTTATACAAACTCGTGCCACAATAACGGGTTCCAATTGCAGCCTGCATCTCGCGCGTACTCATCCCCAGGGCTTGTCGGGCTGGCTCTGCCAGAGAACGCCATGCCAGTTTGGGGATTATGTCCCGGTTGGTATTGTGCTCCCGATGATGAAAGAACTTTTCTATCGCCTGTAGCTTATCTCGCTTGGGGCCAACCGCGCCCACCCGCTCAATAAATGTCATCACATCTGGTTTTCCAGAAATGGTCGCATGCCACATGTCATGGCCTTTGTCCCCTTGAGGAACGCAACTCACGCGCGCCACTATACCTAACCGTAAGAGCAAGTTCTGAACATCCAACGCCAACCTATGACTACTTGTAGCATAGTAAGCAATCGCCCGCGGCTTTTTCTGCCCGAACACGCCCAAAGTTCCATCGGTAGCCCACAAATGACGCAGAAACGTTTCGATTATCTCAAGCGGCTGCCTAAACATCTCCGTGGGAACAAACTTTTCATAAGAGCGATAGCCCCACACGTCTAACCCGTCCATCCACTCAGCCACTGGATTTCGCGTCTCGTGCGTTAGATGCGCCGTGGCACTCAAGAAAACCTGCCACCAATTTCGCTGTGGCTCGACGCGCGGGGTCACCGCATCCCCGAAGACCTCACTCGTCAACTTGGCCACTAGGTCGGCCATCTCTTGACTGTTCGTCGTGTACTGTACCGCGTGCCGGGGCAAGGTACATCCATCGCCGATAAGATGTCCAAGCAACGCCGCTTGCGCTTGGCTCATTGTCGCTACTGGTTTTGTCGCTACTGGCATAGAAAGATTTTCCCACGCGCGCGGAAGGGCGATGTGCTCTCCTATCTCCAGTTGATCCAGGCGTTTCCATCCTTCCAAGGTGCGAAACTTGTGATTGGCTGTGGCTTTGATCTCTCGCCCTAATTGGGTGCGGAGTAGGAACACGGGTTTTACCCCCACTTGCCAAGCCTTGCGAGCTTCGGTGGGCTCTACTTTCCAGGTAGCCTCGTTCAATGCCATAACCTTTATCGGCCTGCCCTGTTCTGCCAGTTGGCTAATGGTTGCGCGCTGTCCATTAGATAGTTGCACCAATGTGTCGCCCGTCAAACAACCACTTTCGCGTAGATCCGAGAGCACGGGGACTTTGTCCGCGCGCTGCTCGACGGCGCGGGAGAGCTGCGAGGCGGTCATCAGCGGCAGATCCAACTCGCGCGCCAGGCCCTTGAGCGAGCGCGAGATGTAGGAGACCTCTTGGACGCGGTTATCGTTGCGGATCTCGGTGGTCATCAGTTGGAGATAATCGACGAAGGCCATATCTAAGCCGCGCTCGGAGGCCAGGCGGCGACATTTGGTGCGCAGTTGGAGCACGGAGATGGAGGGCGTGTCGTCGATGTAGATGGGCAGCTCGGCTAAGTGGCCAATCGCGTCGGTGAACTGCGGCCATTCGTCATCGCGCAGGCGACCCAGGCGCAGGCGCTGCGCGTCGATGTGGCTGATCTGGGAGATCATCCGCTGCACCAACTGCTCCGCCGACATCTCCAGGCTGAAGAGCGCGACGGTGCGCCGCTTCTGCGCGGCCTTCAGCGCGAAGGTGATCATCAGCGAGGTCTTGCCCACGCCCGGTCGCGCGGCCAAAATCAGCAGGTCGGAGCGTTGGAAGCCGCCCAACATCTGGTCGATATCGCGGAAGCCGCTGGGAACGCCCAACGGTTCGCCGCGATGCTCGTAGAGATATTCGATGCGGTCGTAGTAGCGCTGGACGACTTCCTGCACCGGCTGAAGTTCGCGTCGGGTGCGGCGTTGGGAGACGCCGAAGAGCGATTGCTCGGAGCGGTCGACGACCTGGTCGATGGGCAGCGTCTCGTTGTAGGCGTAGCGGGCGATGTCGCTGACGGAATCCAACAGGCGCCGGCGCACGGCGGTCTCCTCCACCATGCGGCCATACGATTCGATGTTGATCGCGGAAGGGACGGCGTTCATCAATTTAGAGATATAGGCCGCGCCGCCGACGGCCTGCAATTGGTCGTGATTTTCCAACTCGGTGTTGATGGTTAGAAAATCAATGGGATCGCGGCGCTCGTGGATTTTGAGAATTGCCTCGAAAATCCAGCGATGCTTTTGGAGGTAGAAGTCCTCACTGCGCAAGAAAGACAACACCCGGAAGATGCCCTCCGGGTCGATTAACAGCGCGCCTAAGACCGCTTCCTCGGCCTCGATGTTGTGGGGAACGGTTTTTTCTGGTGTGGTCATCGTCTACGCACACACCTTGCAGGGTTGTTGGGGGTAAATTTCAACGTTGTATTCTCTCCTGTCGGGTAAGCTAGTTATCACGACCCTCGGACGCATCGTAGTTTAGCGTGTCCAAGAACTCACGGAAGACGGATAGATCCTCTTCGCGGGAGGCCTCTTCCAATATATCAGGTTCCGGCGCGACGCTGGCCTCGTCCATCACCTGCTCGGAGACGTAGATGGGCGCGTCGGCGCGCACCGCGATGGCCATCGCATCGCTGGGACGCGAATCCACTTCGATAACCTCGTTGCCTAGATCTAAGATCAGTTGGGCGTAGAAGGTGTTGTCGACGAGCGCGTTGATGTAGATATATTGCAACTCTGCGCCCAGCATGTCCAATATATTGACGGTCAAGTCGTGGGTGAGTGGGCGCGGCAGATCAACGCCATTGAGGCGCACGGAAATCGCCTCCGCCTCGCACGGCCCGATCCAGATGGGCAAATATCGCTCGGCATCCAGGTCTCTGAGCACCACGATGCGATGGGGTGAAACCAGACTCATTTGTATCGTCTCTAACTCAACTTCGATCATCGATCTTATCCTCCTAACGTGGATGAGCCATCACCAAAAAGACTCTCTATCCGCCAAATTGTCGCGCATTGAACACGAACTGCCGGGTTAGGCCCTAACGTGG
>JBKHCQ010000266.1:0-5368 GCA_046541755.1 Anaerolineales bacterium
GCGCCCAAGAGCGCGCTCGGCTTCATCCTCAATCTGACAATCGCGCGTCACTCATCCAGGCCCAAGACCTCGAAGACCAGATCCGGCTCGCTGTGCCCCTTGACCTGCACGTATCCCAGCTCGTGGGCGACGACCTGATCTTTGACGTGTCCATAGGCGGTCTTATCCAAGAGCACCTGCCCCGGCTCAGCCTGCGTTTGGAGGCGCGAGGCCAAATTCACCGTGTCGCCGATCGCGGTGTAGTTGCGGATTTTGGTCGAGCCGATGCTGCCCACAACGGCGAGACCTGATGTAATCCCGATGCCGAAGTGTAAGCAATCCTCCGGCGGTAATTCGCGGTGCATTTCTTTCGCGGCTCGCTGAATGGCCAGCGCCGAGCGCACCGCGCGCAGCGCATGATCCGGCTGGGCCAACGGCGCATTGTAGATCGCCATCACGCCATCGCCCAGAAACTTATCCAGCGTGCCCTCCTCGGCTAAAACGGCCTCCGAGGCCAAGGTCAGATAGCGATTCAGCACCTCGACCGAAGCCTCCGGTTCCAACTTCTCGCTGAATGAGGTGAAGCCTCGAATATCGGCGAAGAGGATGGTCACGGCGCGCCGCACGCCGCCCAACCGCACACTGGTGGGATCGGAGAGTAACTGCTCGACGACGTGGGGCACCACGTACTGCTCGAAGGTCTGACGGATCTGCTGCATCTGCGCCTCTAACTGACGCCGCTCGGTCAGATCGTCGACGACGATGGCGACGCCGTTGTTGCGCTTCCGATTGTCCTTTAGCGGACTGAGATTCAGGCGCAGGACGACTTGCCCGCGATCCGGCAGCACCGGCTCCATCTCGTAACCCACCACCGACTTATCCTTCTGCTTGATAACATCGACCAGCGAGGCGAAGTTCGGCCCCATCTCCGGCAGCGCATCGAGGTAGGATTTGCCCATCGTATCGTCCGCCATCACGCCTAAGATCTGCTCGGCGGCGTTGTTCATCAAGGTGATCAGATCCTCGGCGTTGATGGTGATGACGCCGCTGGCGATACTGGCGAAGATGTTGTCCATATAGTTATTCATTGCCGCGATGGCATCGCGCTGGCTAATCACATCGGCGAAGAGCCGGGCGTTCTCCACCGCGACGGCCGCCTGCGCGGCCAACGCCGTCAGCAGCTTGACGTCATCCGCCGTGAAGATCGGCTCCCGCGGATTGCGTCCCAACAGCACGAAGCCTAAGATGCGTTCGCGGGCCTTGAGAGGCGCCACGAGCACCGATCCGACCAGATCCGTCTTGTAATCAAATTGATCCGCCGTCCAGATATAGGCATCGCCGGAGGCGAGCGCCGCCACCATCAGCGATAGCGTCGTCGTGTGCAACGTGTTGGTAAATCCCCTGTCGCCAAAGTCCGATTTGACGGAAAGTTGGTAGATTTGCTCCTCCAGCATCACCGGATCCTCGCGATCCTCGGGATCGAGCGCGTAGGAGAGCAACAGCACAACGCCGCCTTCCGCGTTGATCACCCGCGCCGCCTCGGCTAAGACCAGATTGGGAATGACGTCGGGGTCCAGAGAAGCGCTAATCGTCTCGCCGATGCTGTAGAGAAGATTGATCTCACGATAGCGCTCCAGCGTCTCCTGCGCCAAGGTGCGACTCTCGAACGCGCGTTTCATCATCATCACTAAGCTATGATGCAAAATGTCTAAAGCCGCTTTCGCTTGGGGATCGGACACGCCCGCGCCCGCCGCGACGAGACGCCCCACACATTGACCCTCTATCTCCAGCGGTTGCACGTGATCCCACGTCATCTCCGCGCTGGGCAAGGCCCCCTCCGCGATCTGGGCGCCGACATCAACCACGGCGCGCCCGCTATGCTCGATCAAAGCCAGGCGCACGTCCGGGATCAACGCGGTGAAGCGTGTAAGATAATCGGTCGCGGCGCGCCGATTCAATAACCGTCGGATTGACAGCTTAGGCATAATTCCTCCACATCTTAAAAATCCTTGCGTCTTTGCGTAAAAATACGGCTTTCTTCGGGAGAGTCATTATAACAGATTCACAATAACTGTTCTAGCGTCTCGCGCAAGGTATCCGCCGCCACCGGCTTGAAGAGGTAGGCCGAGGCGCCTAGGCGCATGCACGTCGTGCGATGATCGGTGGCCGCGATCATGACCACGGGTATGGAGACCGTCGCCAGGTCAGATTTGAGCAACTGCAAGACTTCCACGCCGGAGAGTCTCGGCAATCGAATGGCCAAGACGATGGCCGCCGGGCACTGGTGGCGCGCCTGCGCGACCACTTCGGAGCCGATGGCGACCGTCAGCACCCGATAGCCGCCCTCCGTCGCAAGGCGTTCGCCGAGATATTGCCGCACCTCCGGGTCGTTCTCCGCGATCAAAACTAGCGGCGCGGACAGCGCGTCGGCGCGCGGCGGCAGGAAGATTTGCGCCTCCTTCTCCGCCGACGTGTCGCTGTCCAACGAGAGCGGCAGGGTGAAGAAGAAGGTTGTGCCCGCGCCCGGCTCCGATTCCGCCCAAATCTCGCCCTGATAGTGGTTGATGATCTCGCGGCAGATGGCCAGGCCCAACCCCGTGCCCTTGGGTTTGTTGCGGAGCGCGTCGCCGCCCTGCTGGAAACGCTGGAAGAGATACGCCATCTTCTCCGCAGAGATACCCATGCCGGTATCCGCTACGGAGACCAGCACGCCGCCGCCCTGCGGCGCGCGCCACTTGTGGATTAACTCCTCCGCCGCTAAGGCGCGCGCGGAGATCGTCACCTGGCCCGACACGGTGAATTTAATCGCGTTGGAAAGCAAATTCCACATCACCTGCGCGATGCGGTGCGAATCGCCTTCCAGCGTCGGCAAATCCCGCGCGATTTCGACGCGCAGCGGCAAGTTTTTCTTCTCCGCCTCGGCGCTCAACTCATCCACCACGTGATGAATCAACGCGGCCATCTCGTAAGGCTGATCGTTCCAGCGGATGGTGCCGGCGTCTAACGACGCGATATCTAACACGTCGTTGATCAAGGTCGTCAAGCGATCTCCCTCGGTGACCATGATCTCCAGGTTGTGGCCGATGCGTTCCACCGCGCGATGCGCCAACTTGTCCTCGGAGATCAACGGCGCGATGGAGCGCGTGAATGTCCGGTGCGTCAACTTCGCGAAGCCTAAGATCGAGGTCAGCGGCGTCCGCAGTTCGTGCGAGACGGTGGAGATAAATTTGGACTTCATCTGATCGACTTCCACCTCTTGAGTGACATCCCGCAGAATGCAGATCACATTATCATTGCCAGGCATCGCCGTCACGGAGAGTCGAATCATGCGCTCGGTTGGGCGCGCCTTCGTCTCCGTCAACTGATCCAAGACCAAGTCCTGGATCGGTAGGGTTTGGATGAAGACCTCGCCGGGCTGTGCCAACGCCTTCTCGATAATCCTGATCAGCTCTGGGAAATGCCAGATCTTCTTCAGGCGATGTCCGATCAGCGCGTGCGAGGAGCGGCGCACCAGCTTCTCGAAGGCCGGATTGGTGACCAGGATGCGGCCTTCGGCGCCGACGACTAACAGCGCGTCGGCCATATTTTGCAAGATGGCGTTTAGGCGGTTGCGGTCGCTCTCCATCACTCTGATGCGGCGGCGGACCTCGTCCTCCAAATTATCCCGCTGGCGCTCCAGGCGGCGGACGAGGCGCGCGTTTTGCACCGCTAACGCTGCTTGCCGGCCCAGCGCCCGCAGGATGCGCACTTCGCGCGTGGTGTAGGCGCGCCCGTCGACGTGCGGCCCTAAGCCCAGCACGCCGACTATCTCCTGGCCGACGCGCAACGGCACCGCCAACTCGATCTCGCGCTGTTCCATCAGCGCCAACACCTCCCCCGATATCCAATCCGGCGGGATGATGCGATGCACGGGCGGCGCGCCTTTGGCCGTCCAGCGTTCAAATGCAGCGGTCAACGGGATTGAGAAATCCCCGCCCACCATCGCCAGCGAGGTCGCTTCCTCGTTGAGAACTAACAGCTCGCCATGGCGCACGCCCAACTGGCCGGGGATAGTCTCCGTGAGCAGGGCTGAAATCTGTTCCAGTCGAATCGCGCCGGTGAGATCATCCAGGATCTGATCCAACAGCGCGCCGGGCGGCGAGTACTTGCGTCGCCGGTAGATGAGGAGATCCAAATAGCCCAAAAACTTGGGGCGCGCGAGCCAAAAACCGGACGCCGCGATCAAGGTTGCCACAAAGACGGACGCGCCCTCATGATCGCGGCCCGTGATCCACGTGAGGCTTTGGGTAATCGCGTGCTGGAGGGCAATGTAACAGCCCACGGCGCCGATCAGGAGGAGCACATGCCCCAGGGCCTCCACCACAACGAAATCGACATCGAAGAGCCGGTAGCGCGTGACGGCCACTGCGATGGAAAGCGGCATCAAGACCACGAAGAAGGCCGTGAGTTCGATGTTGACCAGGGGATAGCCCCATAACACCTCCGGCAGGCCGGTCAAAAACATATAGGGCACGATGCCGAGCAAACTGCCCCAGGAGATCCAGCGGATTTGGCCCCGCACAGCGGGCTGCTTGACCGTCGCGTAGGTATGCACCAGGCTTAAGATACCGCTGAATAGCATCATGAGGTTGAACCACCGCGTAATCTGCCAAGCTAAATTCAATTTTTCTAGTGGCGTCGCGCCGCAGAGCAAAGCCGCGCCGCCCACCACCAACGGATCAATGAGGTGGATGCTCCATAACCACCGTTCGCGCGACATTATCCACGCCTTTGGAACCGGGAAGATCAAAAAGAGATGCAGCGCCGCGCTGAAAAGCAACCCATAGCACAGTAATTTCAGTACGCTTTCCGTCAGCAACATCCACGGCGTCAGGAGCACGGCGACCTGGAAATGCAAGAAAAGCACCACGGCCATGCTCCACGCCACAACGAAGATCAGCCGGGTGGCGGCTAATTCCGGGCGATAGAGCAGCAGATAGCCGCCCACCACCATACTGACGGCGGCCAGCACGTAGACGCCAAAGCGCATCAGGATTAACCGCTGCCAGGGGAACGGTCGCCAGCGCACCAAGCGGGTGACGCTTACCGCGCCGCGCTGCATGCGATAGGCGCTGGCCTCCCCCATCTCAGCCGATAGCGGTGATGTGCCGCGCAAGGCCGCGTTCGCCAGCGCCGTCACCGGCTGCTCGTCGATGGCGATTAGGCGATCTCCGCGCTCGAGGGGCGTGAGGAGCAGCGGCGTCGCGACCCACACGCCCTGCGGGGAGATCTCTGTCAGCAAGACGCCATCAAAGGGTTGGCGCGCTTGTACGATCAATGAGAGGGCCACATATCCCAGCGCGAGCATCCCGATCAACAGGAGACTCCAGGCGGCCGGGTAGGCGCGCAG
>JBKHCQ010000267.1:0-5320 GCA_046541755.1 Anaerolineales bacterium
TTGCCATGATCGGCCCAGGGATCATCACCCATCGGAACTGTCTTGTCATCACTCATTGGAATACAACCTCCTTCTAACTAATCTCTAACTACTAACTGAATAACACTGAAAGAATCAAGATCCCAAATCAATGCGCAACCGATGCTTCCCTACAGAAATAACATCCTGAGTGCCAACCGGCACTTCGCCGAAGACCCGCTCGCCATTGACCCACGTGCCATTGCGCGACCGGTCCTCCAACCAAATTTGATTTCCGCGCTGAACGATCTTGAAGTGGCGCTTCGAGATATACGGATCGTCCGGCGCGATTTCCGCCCGCCCTAACACGGCGCTGGGGACCGTAAGACGGACGCGATGGCCCCGACGCGGGCCGCTCATCACGACCACCGCCCCGACAAAGATGTTGGGCGGCGGCGTCGCGATGGCGCGCCGTTGATACCCCAGCGCGCAGGCCATCTCCCACGCCGAGGTGAAACGCTTCTCCGGATCCTTCGCCAGCGCGTGAAGCGCGATCTTCCCTAAGCGCGGAGGAACGCCGGGCCGCACCCGGCTCGGTGGAGTCGGTTCCGCGTGGATGTGCTGCACCAGCACGGAGATGGTCGCAACGCGGGGAGCTACGCCGCGCTTCATTGGGAACGGCGGTTGACCGGTCAGCAATTCATACAAGACGACGCCCAGAGAGTAAATATCGCTGGCCGGGACAACCTGCTGCGCCTGTGCTTGCTCCGGGGAGATATACTCCGGCGTCCCCACCGTCCGATCTTTCGTCACCGTCACGGAGGAGGTCAATTTAGCGATGCCAAAATCGGTGACTTTGACGCGCCCCTGCTCATCTACCATGATATTCTCCGGCTTGATATCCCGATGTACGACGTTCTGGAGATGCGCGTAGTGCAGCGCGTCGCACGCCTGCCCTATGATGTGTACAATCTGTTCCTCTGTCAGCGGCTGGCCCACATACTCGCGCAACGAGACGCCGGGAATGTACTCCATCACCAGATAAAAGCGATGATCCTCCGCGCGCCCCGACCCATGAATCCGGCAGATGTTGGGGTGATTGCGCAGCGTGCGCCCAATCTCGCCCTCTTGGATGAACTTCTTGACGATGTAATCGTCATCCACATCCAACACCTTGATCGCGACGGGGCGCTGCTGCGAATCGTACGCCTTGTAAACCACCGACATCCCGCCCTGCCCGACTTTGCCCTCCAACAGGAATCCCTCAAAGTTGGAGTTGTGCGGCAACTGCATACTATCGGTACCTGGCGTAGCGACCGGGGAGGCTTTTTCCTTCGGCACGCCGATGTCGCCCTGAGCCGTAAAGCGGAAGGTGGTGTTGCAAATCTGGATCACATCCTCGCGGCGCAGGATGTGACGCATCACGCGATCATTATTGACAAACACGCCGTTGACGCTATCCCGATCATACAACACGCACTCGCCATCCTCAAAGACAACCTGAGCGTGCTGCCGCGAGACCATCATATCTTTTTGTAAGGCCACATCATTGGAACGATCCCGCCCAATGGTTAGCCCTTTGCGCGAGGCGGGAATCTCCCAAGTTTGGCCCGCCGCCTCACCTTCTAATGCAATAAGTTTCGCGCCGGTCTTTTCGATTAGATCGGTGTTGGTGATGGTATGGGGAATGGGCGGCGGCGTCGGCTGCGAGGAAACCGATTTACTTGGGGATTGAGAGCGTAGGGTAAAGAGGAGATAAATAAGCGCAACAATGATAGCAATTCCCAACCCAATAATAAGATAAATTTCCATTACCAACTCTCCCACCAACTCTCCTGCCGATTTCCCAAAATAACCTTATAGGTGCGAAGCATCCCCACCCTACGATATGGCCTTCGATTGCGGATGTTTGAAATCTGTTGAAAGTCATCCACATTATACTATCTCATTTTTAACTGACAAATAGCCCCTGAAATGCTTAAACTCCCTAATCACGCCGCAAACGCTGCAACGACGCCAACAGCGCCACCATATACATCGCGCGGGAGTGGACCTGATGCGCCCCTTCGCCGGCGAGAGTGTGGGCCAGCGCGGCGCTCTTCTCCGCCCACTCGCGCGCCCGCGTGTAGGATTTCTGTCGGCGCAGGAGGCTCGCGCCCATCAGATAGAGGCGCGCACCTTCTAAAGTCGTCTCCACCTCCGGCAGATGCAATCCCCGCTCGATCACCGCGAAGGCTTGATCGTAGGCGCACAGCGCTTCTAGGGCCGCAGCTTCATGATAATCTAAATCCGCCAGACGCGCCACACTGGCCGGCGATGTCTCATCCGCCAAGAGCATCTCGCGGGCCTGATGTAGATGCGCTAACGCGGTCTCGTACTCGCCTAAGATGGTCAACGTTTCTCCCAGGAGATGATGCGCCTCGCAGCGCGCCTCGGCGACGGCCGGATCGCCGCCCTCCGTGGCCGCCAGCACGCGCCGGAAGGCCTGCGCCGCCTGCACGGCTAAATACGAGTGCAGCGCGCGCCGCCCCAACTGGAGATTCGTCGCGATAGCCGTCTCCCACCACTCCCCCTCGAAGGCGTGATAGGCCAGGAGCGTCAGCCAATTGGGTGTGGCCTCCTCGTGATGATAGTCCAGGTACTCCGCCAAGCGGCGATGGATGAGCCGCTGCACGCGATGGGTCAGGCCGCGATAGGCGACCTCGCGCACGAGCGGTTGCCGGAAGACCAAAATATCGCCCGTGGGATCACGCGGCAGCAGGCCAAAGGGTGAAAGTTGCGGCAAGCGCCGCCGCACGCCCGATTCCGTCTCCTCGCCGTAGGCGGCGGTCAGGGTGGCGGGCGTCATCTCATCGCCCACGACGGCGGCCGCTCGCAGGAGATGGCGGCTTGGCGGCGAGAGTTGATCGATGCGGCTCTGGATCAGGCCGTAGACCATATCCGGTAACGGGAAATCAGACAGCTCTCCCGAAAGCTCCCAGGAATCCGCCCGCTGCCGCAAGATGCCCGAATCGATGAGGGCGCGCACGGCCTCGGTGGCGAAGAGGGGCAAGCCGCTGCTCCGCTCCGCCACCCAATCGATCACGCTCTGGGGCAGGGGCCGATCCTGGAAGAGGTGTTGCACCAAGGTCGCCATTGCCTCCTTTGAGAGGTAGGAGAGCGGCATCTCGATTACATTCGCCAACTCCGGCCACCCTTCCGCCTCGATGGGCGGCTCGCGGTAGGTGACCACGATCAACAGCGGCGCCGGGGCCGCCGCGTGCACGACCGCGTCCAACAGTTCCAATGAAGCCGGCGACATCCAGTGCACGTTGTCGATGATCAACAAGCGCGGTTGCGCCTCCGCCGCCTTCTGCCACAGCTCCGAAAGCACGGTCTGCCGCTGCATCGCTCGCATGTTCGGCGGCAAGGAGAGCACATCCGAGGAGGGCGGCATCTCCCAGCCCATCAACGGCGCGATGAGGGCCGCCCACGTCGCCAGGCCGTAGCGCGCCAACGCCGCGTTCAGGGCGATCTGGCGCTCCTCCGGCGATAAATTGCCCAGGCGCGCATCATCGCCTTCATTGCTACCATCATTGTCGGCGACCAGCAGCGACCGCAGCACGCTATCCCACGCGGCGAAGGGCAGGTGCTCGCCATACGAGGGCACCGAGCCCATGTGAGTCTTGAATCCACGCTGCGCGGCCAGCTTCACGACCTCCTGCACCAGCCGGCTCTTCCCCACCCCTGCCCGGCCCTCGACCAGCACCACGCGCCCGCTGCCATCCGCCGCCCGATCCAAGAGAGCGGAGAATTGCGTCACCTCTTCCTGGCGTCCGACCAAAGGCGTCTCCATCCCTCTCGCGCCCAAGAAGACCCGCTGCCGACGCTGCGCGATAAAGGGCGCGATTTTGCCCTCTTTGCCCTTGAATTTCAACGGCTCGCCCAGTTCGCCCTCGATGCGGCGGGCGACGACGGCGTAATTCGCCGTCTTCGGCCCCAGCCAAATCTGCCCCGGCGGACAGGTCGCCATCAACCGCGCGGCAAAGTTCACCTCATCGCCCATCACCGTGTACTCGCGCCGCTCGTTGGCGCCCACGTCCCCGGCGAAGACGAAGCCGGTGTTGATGCCAAAGTGCAGCGTCTGGTCGAAGGCCGTTTGCAACTCCAACGCCGCCAGCACGGCCCGAAGCGGATCATCTTCATGCGCAATCGGCGCGCCGAAGAGCGCCATCACGTAAGCGCCCTTGGGCGAAAGGCCAATCTTATCGACGATGCCATCGTAGCGGCGGATGGTATCGCGGATCTGCACGAAGATCTCGTTCGGCGCATCCAACGCCGCCTGCAAGCGCGCCGCATCGCCCCAACAGCCCATCATCTCTGGATCATCCAAAGCGAGCATCAGGATCGTCACCTGGCGCAGTTCGCTGCCCCACAAGCGCGTGTGCTCCAGCGTCGGCGCGGAGGTCAGGCGATCCAACAGGCCCGGCGCTAAGTAGGGCGTCAGGGCGTCCAAACGCGAGAGATACCATTGCAGCCGCTGCGCATCCAACAGATTGGGCGGCGACGGCAGCGGCTCGACATCGAAGCGGGGCGGCAGCGCGCGCAGGCGCTGAATGCGGTGCAGATCTTCAGCCACATCTATCACTTCCACCTCATCGGCGCACGCCTCGAAGGTGCTGGCAGCCACGACGGTGGCGTTGGGCGGCGCGGCGCTCTGCGCCCGTCCCATCGCCGCGATGGGCGGCCCGGTCAGCAGCCACTCCTGCCCGGCCACATCGCCCAACCCCAGGCCGATCAACCGCCCGCTGCTCAAGCCCGTCGCGATCTTTAGCGAGAAGGCGCCGAGTGAAGTTTCCACCTGGCCCATCTGCGCCCGCATCGCGGCCTGCACCTCCAGCGAGGCCGCAATCGCGCGCCAGGCATGATGCTCGCCCTGGAAGAGCAGGATGCCCGCGTCGCCGCCGAATTTCTGGAGATCGCCGCCGTAGCGCGTTGTGATGGGGATCAAAATCTCCAGGAAGCGGTTGACCAGCTCGGTCAGCTCCACCGCGCCCTCCTCCGATGCCGCCTGGGCGAAGCGCTCGGCCAGCGGGGTGAAGCCGTCGATATCGGCGAACATCAACGTGCCTTCCAGTGAGAGGCCGAGGGGGTCCGTCGTTGGCGCGCTGAGAATCGAACGGGCGAGCGTCCGGGGAATATGCGCGGTGACCGCTTGGAACAGGTCTTCGGCATACTCCAGCAGAGAGGGTCTATAATGAAGGATCCGGTTCAGCCAGTAGGCGCCGGTTGGTTCCGCTGTGTGGGGTGTGTTCATAGAGATACCTCTTAACAAAGCGACGAAATAGCAAAATTACAATACGACGCCAATGACGACGCCAAT
>JBKHCQ010000268.1:0-5292 GCA_046541755.1 Anaerolineales bacterium
TTGCCCCAACGAAAAATATCTGCTTCATCTGCTTAATCTGCTTCATCTGCTTCATCTGCTTAATCTGCTGAGTAGATCGGCAGCGGCTCGCCCAGGATGGGCAGGGGCTGGCGCACGTAGAGATCGAACCAGGCGCACCACAGCGCGGCCACCTCGCGGACGCAGTACCAGGCGAAGCGGCGGCGCGGATAGCGCTGGCGGTCGGCGACGTAGCCGATGGCGTCCACGCCGAGGTGGTTGCAGCTCTGGAGCGCGCGCGGCAGATGGTAGCGGTTGGTGACCAAGATGGCCTCCGGCACCTGGAAGATCGCCTCGGCGCGATAGCAGGTATCGTAGGTGCGCCGCCCCGCGTAATCCAGGACGATGTCCTCGCGGGGGATGCCCTGCTCCAAGGCGTACTCCAGCATGCGCTGCGGCTCGTTGTACTCGACGATGCTATTATCGCCGCTGAAGAGCAGAATCTCGACGCGGTCGGCTTCATAGAGTTCGATGGCCGCATCTAAGCGATCCTGGAGCACGGCGCTCAACGCGCCGCTGGGCCAGTAGCCCGCGCCGAAGACAATCGCGACGGGCCGCCGGGGCATCCGCGCCAGCGCTTCCGGCGGATAGATCTTCTCATCGTAGCGGCCCGTCAGCGTCCACGCCGTCCAGGCGATTATCCCCGCGCCGAGGCCCAGCGTGGCCAGAGCGATGCGGCGCCAATTAGATTGCCAGAAGCGCCGGATGCGTTGCTTTATCTTTACATTCATACATCCTCGTCATCCAGTAGGGCTTGATAGTGCCCCAGCGCCGCCCGCATAAAGCCCTCATCGAAGGGGCCGGCGGGCGCTTCCGTCTCGAAGATGCGCGCCGGTAGCCGGACCTCATCCAACGAAAAGCCCGCCGCCCGCTTGAAAGCGTACTTGCGGCGGAGAATGTCCGCGCCAAGTTGCTCCAACGCCTCGGCGGAGCGCTCGAATCCGGCGGCGGCCAGCGCCTGCTGGACAGTCTCCATATCGTAGACGCCGCGCGCAAAGAGGCAGATGACCAGACTGGTGAGGACTTGCCGCCAACGTTCCTCTTCGATCAGCTTCTGGGCTACGTCCTCCGGTGCGGGGCCGGGATCGCGCCCCATGGTCTTTTGATCCAAGCTGTAGCCGGCGCTATCCAAGTGGCTGTGGCGCGCGCCGCTGAGATAGCCCAGATGGCACGCCGGCCCGGTGTGATAGCCCGGCATCTCGTTGCCGCCGAAGGCCAGCGCGAACTCCGCGCCGCCATACTGCGCCGCGGCGTAGTCCACGCCGCGCGCCAGCGCCCGGTAGAAATCGGTGGGCTGGCTGACGATGCGCTTGGTCGCCGCGATGTAGCTCTCCGCATCGCCGAAGCTCAGCGCCACGCCATCGGTTTCTGCTTCTGTGGAGATGAGGCCGCGCTCCAGCGCCTCGGTCGCCCAGGCGAGCGCCACGCCCGCGCTCATCACGTCCAGCCCTTGGATCTCGACCTCGTCCATCAGCCGCAACATCCCCGGCACATCGTCGATGCCCAACATGCTGCCCGTGGCGTAGATGGGTTCGTGATCGTAGCCCAGCATGGAGGTCTTGTAGAAGTAGGAATCGTTAGGATAGAGGGTGCGCAGCGTCGCCAGGTGGATGCAGGCGACAGGGCAGTGGGCGCAGGCGACGCGCCTGCCCAGGTACTCCTCCGCCATCCGCTCGCCGGAGATCGCTTCCGCGCCCTCGAAGACGCCGCTCTGCAAGTTGCGCGTGGGCAGGCCGCCGATCACATTGAGGGGATTCACGTTCATCGCCGTGCCAAGTTGGTGATACTTCTTCATCAGTTCCGACTCGGTCGCCGCTTTGAAGATCTGGTCGTAGGTCTTGCGATAGGCGCGCCGATCCGCCACGGGTAGGGTGCGCTTTCCGGCGACGACGATGCCTTTGAGGCGCTTGCTGCCGAAGACCGCGCCCAATCCCAGCCGCCCGAAGTGGCGGTAGGTCTCGGTGATGACGCAGGCGTAGGTGACCTGCTGCTCGCCCGCGCGCCCGATGCGCATAATCGTGCGCATCCCGCTGCCCGATTCGCGCTCGCGCAGCACGGAGCCGACGGTGTAGCTGCTGCGCAGGCCCCACAGCGCGGAGGCGTCGCGGAAATAGACCTTGTCGCCGTCGATGACTAAGTAGATGGGCATATCGCTCGCGCCCTGGATGACGATGGCGCCATAGCCGGCCATCCGAATGGCGATGGCGCTGCGTCCGCCGGCGTGACTTTCGCCCAGCTCGCCCGTGTGCGGCGATTTGAACATCGCCACGGTCTTAGAGACTACGGGGAAGAGGCCCGTCAGCGGCCCCACGGTGAAGATGATGGGATTGTCCGGCCCCAGCGGGTCCGCATCCGCCGGGCACAGCTCATCCAGCAAGCGGATGCCCACGCCGGCGCCGCCCAAGCTCTCCTCGAACAGGTCGGGGCGCTCCTCAACCCGGGAACGGCGGCGGTTCAAATCGATGTGGAGCACACGCTTCAGGGGATCATTCTTCAACATGATGTTCTACCTCCTCGAGAGCAATGACATCGTAGGGGCAATAAGCGGCGCAATAGCCGCAGTAGACGCAGATGCGGGGTTTTTCTTGGTGGTCGTCCCACAGCACCGCGCCGAACGGGCACGCTTCCACACAATTCCCGCATCCGATGCAGTGCTGGGCTTTGAAGATCACGCCCCCGCCCTCGCGTGGCGTGAGCGCCTCGGTGGGGCAGACGCGCGCGCACGGCGGATCGGCACACGCGCGGCAGACGATGACCACAAATCCCTTGCGGAAGCCGCCGTCAGAGCGCGCGAGGAGCGCCGCGTCGGCTAACCCCCCTTGCCCCGGTCGGCGCGCGCAGGCGAACATACACGATTGACAGCCGACGCAGCGGTCGATGTCAATGACGGATAATCGTTTCGGCATAGCTACCTCCTTGGGGTGTATTTGAAAATTCAACCGGGAACCCTTGCGAAGGTTGACTGGCGCTTTGGGCAATAGATTAACCTGCTCCCTGCACCTGATACGGACTATTCAAGGTCGTTTGCGCAACCTTCGCAAGGGTAGTCGGAACTAATCCTCCTCCCCCGGCCTTGTAAATGGGAGCGCCAGCGCGGCGCGCTCGACGGCGTCGGGCGGCACGCCCCACACCAAGATGACGCGATTGGACGAGCGGCTCAGAAAAAGGGCGCCGGTCTCGTTGGCCCACCAGCGCCCTTGAGGGAGGGAGGCCGGGGCGGTGGTGTCTTGAATTCGGCCCGCGACGAGCGGCCCCGGCAAAGCCGAAAGCGTCTCGCCATAGAAGCGCGCCGCGTCGCTGCCGCTATCCCACGCCGTCTGCCAGAGCACGACGCGCGCGCCCTCCGGCCCCTCCCATCCCTGGAGGAGATCGCCGCCCCAGTTCGTCGCCGCCGCCGCGCTGATTTCGCCGTTGCTCCATTCCAGCAGCGTCAGCCCCAGCAGCGCCTCGCCGACGGTCTCCGTGTGGATCTCGACCCAGCCCCGGCCCAGATCGGGCGTCAGCGGCGTCAGTACGAGCGGCTCCTCGTTATCCTGATAGTGCGTCGGGTGGAGCATCTGCTCGGTGGAGCGCGGCGGGCGAATCAGGGCGGCATCCAGCGCCGCGAGCCCGCCCGCCTGATACTGAGCAGCGGCGAAGGTTTGGCCCAGATCGAAGGTGAGGCGCGAGAGATCCGCCAACAGCGGATCGCGCGGCTGCCAGCGCAGCAGCAGTGCGCGCATTACCTCCTCGGTCAAGGCCTCGGCCTCGGCGCTGCCCGGCTCGAGGCCCGCGTAACGCCACAAGCTCATCAGCGCGTCGCCCTCGGCGACGGCCTGCAGGGCGATGCGATGATCCAACGTGACCGTCTCCCTATTCAGCCGCGCAAGCTCCCCGTACTGCTCCGGGATGGCGCGGGCGTAGGCATACGCGATCTGATGCCGCAGCATTGTCAGGTCGCGGCGCCAATCGCGGCGCAGGTAGATCTGCCCCTCTGGGGGGACATACCACGCGCCCAAGTAGTTGGCCTGCGTGAACGTGTCGATGGTTAGATGGTCCCGCGCGGGCGCTGCTTCGGGCGTCGCTCCTGCTTTGGAGGCCGTCTCTTCCCAATGCCACATCTCCAGAAGATCCAGCGTCGTGCGAATCTCCAGCGCGAGCGGCGGATGGGCCTGATAGTGCGCCGTCAGCAGTTTTAGCAACTCCACGCGGTCGATCAGCGTCAGCGGTGTGCTCCAGCGCTGGATGACGCCGCGCGCTTCAGCTACCTCGGCGGCGATGGCGCCCGCTTCCGCCGGATCGAAGGTGGGGATGGGTGTGGGGGTGGGCCGGGGCGTGGGGGACGGCGTCGGCGTGGCCGTGGACGTCGGGGAGGCGGTGGGAGTCTGCGTCGGGGGCGAGGGCGTCGGCGTCGGCGGGGTGGGCAAGGGGGAAGCTTGCGGCCAGCCCTGGATCGTCATCCAGATGCTCCAGAGTACACCGCCCGCCACCAGCAGGACGGCTGCCAACAAGCCGGCGATGATCCGCCGCTGGGCCGGCGTCAGATCTCGATACCAGCGCACGCTAGAGCCTCCCGCTGCGCTTGGATGATCTCTTGGATGCCCGTCGCCGCCAAATCCAACAGCGTGTCCAACGTGGGGCGCGCGATCGGCTCGCCTTCAGCAGTCCCCTGCACCTCGATGAAGCGTTCTCGCGCGTCCATCGCCACGTTGAGATCGACGTCGGCGGTGTTGTCCTCCGCGTACATCAGATCGAGGCGGGGTTCGCCATCCACCATCCCCACGCTCACTGCCGCCACAGGCGAGCGGAGCGCACCCGGAGGAATCTCGTCCAAAAGGATCAGGTGGCGCAGGGCCAGCGCGAGCGCGACGTAGCCGCCGGTGATGGCGGCGGTGCGCGTGCCGCCATCCGCCTGGAGGACGTCGCAATCCACCGTGAGGGTGCGCTCGCCGATCATATCCAGATCGATTGCCGCGCGCAGGCTCCGCCCGATCATGCGGCGGATCTCCTGGGCGCGCCCGCCTTGGGTGTGCCGTCGCGAGGTGCGCGTGTGGGTCGAGCCGGGCAGCAGCGCGTACTCGGCGGTGAGCCAGCCGCCGCTCTGCTTCCAGCGCGGCGCGCGGTAGGCCACGCTGACGGCGCAGAGGACGTGGGTTTCGCCCATCTTTACAATGGTCGATCCTTCTGGATACCGGATCGGCGTCAACTCAAAGCTCAGTGGGCGGAGATCGGTCGCTATTCGGCCATCAGGGCGCGTCATCAATAGAGCCTCCTAAGTATATCAGCAGATTAAGC
>JBKHCQ010000269.1:0-5272 GCA_046541755.1 Anaerolineales bacterium
GAGGAGGAAGAAGAAGCAGCGCCCGCCGCGCCGGCGCCTGAGCCGGTCGCAGTGGAGGAAGAGGAAGACCTGGAGCCGGCGGAGGAGATGCCGGATTGGCTGCGCGGCATGGCGGAAGAGGAGAAAGAGGAGAAAGAGGAAATCGCAGCGCCCATCGCGCCCGAACCGCCGCCTGAACCGGAAGAAGCGTTGGCGATGCCCAAGGGGGATACAGAACTCACCCTGGAGGACATCGACACCTCGGATATGAAGGGCGAAATCCCCCGTTGGTTACAGAGCCTTCAGCCGGGCGCGGAAGGCGGCGTTGAGGAGTTGCCGGAAGAAGAGAGCCTCATCCGGGCATCTGTGCCGGATTGGATACAGGATCTTCGTCCCCCTGGCACCGGCCCACTTTCCAGAGAAACCATCGCTGAGAGAGAAGATGACGAAGAGGCGTTGGAAGGCGAATTCATCGATGTTGAAATTCCAGAAGGGACGGAGGATCTGGCCCGCGCCGATATACCCGATTGGGTTAAGGAACTGCGTCCCAGGGTAGCGACGGAAGCCGAGAAAGCCAAGACCCCGACCAGACCGCCAGAGGGGAAAGGCCCCCTGGCCGGCTTGCCCAACATCTTGCCCGCTGCCGCTGTCGTCGATATGCCGGAGGATTTCGAGACCCGGCCGCGTCCTAAATTCCCCGAGGAGATAATTGAGCAAGCACAACTCTGGCAGGAATTGCTAGAGCAACCTCGCAGCGTTGAGCGCGAAGTCGCACAGAAACGCGATATGACTAAAGCAAGCACCGTCATGCTCCGCGTGCTCATCACGGCGCTGTTGGTATTGAGCGCATTGGTCGCCATCCTGGGCCTCAGCCCTGTGAATTCTACCAGCGCGACGCTCAATCCGGAAAATCTACCCGGCGGCGTCTCGGCGCTCAACGACACCATCAACGCGCTCGGCCCTGGGGATACCGTAATCCTGGCGGTGGAATATGGCGCCGCCGAAGCCGGAGAGATGACGCTCATCGCCGAGACACTCCTGGATCACCTCAAGTCCCAAGAGGTAGACGTCCTTGCCGTCAGCACCTTGCCGGATGGGGCGGGAATAGTGCATAGCCTCCTGGCTTCAAAATCGATCACCAATCAGTTGGCTGCGGATGATGCGGTCTATTTACCGGGAACATCCTATGGTGTAGCGCGTTTCCTGAGAATGGAAAGAGATTCCGCGCCTGCATTGCTCTTAGTTCTGTCGGCCCGCTCCGAGCGTTTGCGCTGGTGGATCGAGCAAAATGCGGTGGCGGATCAAATCCAGATGGGCGCCGGCGTTAGCGCGTCGGTAGGCCCATGGGCGATGCCCTATCTACAAAATAAAGAGATCATCAACGGTTGGGTAGTGGGCTATCCTGATATAGTTGCCTATCGAGCGGTAAGAGAGCTTCCCAACGCCGTATATAGATCTTTGCTGGGCGCACTGATGTTCACGCATTGGATTGCCTTCGCCATCTTGATCCTGGGCGCGATATTCAACTTTATCACCGGCAAAAAAAGGATTGGATAACCGATGGATGGACTCCTAGATCCACAAATACTTGGGATGCTGATCGGGGTGGTGATCAGCCTAATGATTTTCAGCTATCTCCTGGGGGATAATACCCTCTATCGCTGGGCGCTTGCTCTGCTGGTCGGCAGCAGCGTTGGCTATGCGCTGGGGATGGCGTGGCTCTTCATTCTTAAGGACTGGTTCGCGATTATGCTCGGCGCCGGGACGGCCAGCGTCTCTGAGCGGATCGTCTATGTGGTCCCGCTGATCCTAGGCGTTTTGCTCTTGTTCAAGGGCCTGGTGAATATCAAATCGATGCGCCAGATTGCGATGTTGGGCAATGTCTCCGTTGGATACTTGTTAGGCGTCGGTTCTGGCGTGGCGATCTCCGGCGCGCTGACGGGCACCCTTATCCCCCAGATGTTCGCCGCGGGCAACGCCGTCAACCTCAGCGACCCTCTGCCCCGGCTGATAATCGGCGTCATCACGATGATTGGCGCTATCGCCTCGCTGATCGCCTTCTCGCCTCGACAGGAACCGCAGAACAAATCGTTACAGATGCTCTGGCGGGGCATGAATCGGCTGGGGCGATTTTTCATCACCTTGGCCCTGGCTGTGGTCTTTGCCGGCGCGATCACCACCGCGCTGACCTTGTTGATCGATCATATTTGGCGGATTGCCAAAGCGATTGAACAGTTGATTCCGCTGATTGGAGGGTAGGGGCGCGTGATGGCTGACGAGCAATCAATAGAATCTATTCTCATCGCGGACTGCGGCACGGTCGTCACCAAACTCCTGTTGCTGGAGCGTGTGGAGGCGAGTTATCGCTTCGTCGCTCAGGCGGAGACCTTGACGACGCTAAATCCGCCATGGAACGATATCAGCGTTGGCGTGGTGCATGCCATCAGAGAAATCGAGGAGATCACGGGCCGCGCGCTCTACATGCGGGGACAATTGATCACGCCGCGCGAGGGGCCGGACGGCGTGGACGCCTTCGTGGCGATCTTGAGCGCGCCAGAGCCGCTGCGCTTGGTCATCGCTGGCCTGGTGCGGGAGATGAGCTTGGAAAGCGCCTATCGCGCCGCGTCCGGCGCCTACACTCGGACCGAGGCTATGCTCTCACGCGAAGGTAGCCTGCACTCCCCCCAGGAAACGTGGGCACGCTCGGTGCGGGATCTGGCGCCGGATGTGGTGCTGCTGGTGGGCGGGATCGATGGCGGCGCCAGTCGCCCGGTGATGGAATTGGCCGAGGCGATTGCCCTGGCCGCCTCAATGCTGGAAAAGGAACAACGACCGCGCGTTCTCTACGCTGGTAATGCTAACATTCGAGCCAACGTCACTAGATTGATCGCCGATATTACCAGCGTCGAAATCGTCGATAATGTACATCCTACAGCGGACACCGAACACTTGGGGCCGGCGCAGCGCGCCTTGGAGACCATCTATATCAACGAGCGTTTGAATCGCACGCCCGGCGCGGATACTCTGCGCCTCTGGAGTCGCTCCAAACTATTACCAACCGCCACGGCTTTTTCGCGGATCGTCGATTACCTCTGGCATCGCGAGCGCAACCCGGATCGCGGCGCGTTGGGCATCGATCTGGGCGCCGCGACCACCTCGGTAGCGGCGACCTTCAACGCGCGCTCTTACGTGACCATCTACGAGCGAGGCATCGCTTATGGCCCTACGGATTGGGTCGAAGAGCATGGCATCGCGGGCCTGCTACGTTGGATTCCCGAAGATGTCGAGGACCCGGAGGATCTTTTAGATTTGTTATATAATCGCGAATTGCGCCCGTGGACGATCCCACAGGAGCCGCAAGAGCTACTGATGGAACAGGCGGTGGCCCGCGAGATGCTGCACAGCGCGCTTGGAGTTGCGCATCCCACGTGGAATGCCGGGAAGGCACAAAAATACCCGGAGTTGATGCCCCGCTTCGATCCTATCCTGATCTCCGGCGGCGGCATCGTGCATCTGCCGCGTCCGGGTCAAGCGCTGTTGATCGTGTTAGATGGCGTCCAACCGGTGGGAATCTCCACCATTCTCTTGGACATCAATCGCGCGGGGCCTGCGTTAGGCGCGGTGGCCGGGATTAAGCCCTTGGCGGCGGCCTCGGCGCTGGAGGCCGGAACCTTGGTCTCGTTAGGGACGGTCATCTCGCCGGTGGGTAAAGCGCGTCCTGGTGACACAATACTCAAGATGCACATCGCCTACGAGGACGGCGGGGATTTGGATGTCGAGGCCCGCTACGGCGAGATCGAAATCTGGCCCCTGTTGCCGGGCCAAAAAGCCACGCTCAAGCTCAAGCCGACGCGCCGTTTCGATGTCGGGCTGGGGCCGGGGCGCGGCGGCAAGATTCAGGCGATTGGCGGCGTGGTGGGGTTGGTCGTCGATGCGCGGGGACGCCCGCTCACACTTCCCGATGATCCAGATCAACGCCGACACCGACTTAATCGGTGGATTTGGGATGTGGGAGGTTAATAATGTACCTGCCTTATAGTATTGTCAATCCGCTCACCATCGTGCAGATCGCGCGCCGTTTGCCGCGACCGGGCGATGTTTTGGTCAGTGTGGGCGATACAGTGGAGCCGACCCACATCGTGGCGCAAACCGTGCGCCCCGCCGATTTTCGCATCGTCAACGCGGCGCGCGAGCTTAATATCCCCCTTAAAAAGGTGAAGAATTACATTAAAGTGGAACGCGGGGAGCGCGTATCTGAAGGCGATGTGCTCGCCGCGCGGGGCGGATTGAGCGGGGGAACGTGTCGGTCGCCGATTGGGGGCACCATTGTGGGCAGTGGCCGCGGTCGGCTGTTATTGGAAGCGGACCCGCAACCCATTCGGTTGAGCGCGCTCGTCCCCGGCATCGTGGTCGATACATGGCCCTCTGAGGGCGTCCTCATCGAGACAGTGGGCGCTTACATCCAGGCGGCCTGGGGCAATGGGCTGGAGGTGTATGGCCCGCTGCGCGTCATCGCGCGGGCGCCGCGCCACCCGCTGCGACGGAAGCACATCGACTCAGCATCTTCGGGTAAGATTTTGGTCGGCGGCGCGCAAATAGATGAAGATGCCATCGAGCGCGCAGTTGAGTATCGGGTGCATGGCATTATCGTCGGCGGCCTTCCCGCACACCTGATCCCCCTTGTGCAGCAGGTAGGTTTCCCTCTGATCGCCACAGAGGGTGTGGGAAAGACGCCGATGTCCAAGGCGACCTTTGATCTATTGCGCTCCTTAGATGGGCGGAATGTGGCGCTCAGCGCCAAGCTGCGACCGCGCTGGGGCGCGAAGCGTCCGTACATCGTGGTGCCGATGCCCTCCGAAGCCGGCACTCCCGTCGATCCCGACGCGCCAATTGCGGTGGGAGACCGTGTGCGAGCATTGCGTCAGCCGTATCGCGGCGCTTCTGGCGAGGTAGTCAATATTCCGCCGGGAATGTCTCAACTCGAGACCGGCGCGCGCGTGATGGGCGTCCAGGTTGATTTTGGCCGTAATGAGGTGGCCTTCATCCCCTACGCTAATTTAGAGCGATTGTTGTAGCCTCAGGGGTGAACGAAGCAAGGCCGCCAGGTTCGCCATTAAATTCAACTGTCATCCAATCGTCACACAGTTGATCGCTGTTTCTCTCTAACATGAGAACAACTTGGGAATAAAAAACGCACTCAACTTTTTGTATAATCTTTTGCTTTGTGGTATAGTGAGAACGTAGTAAGAAATCTCCATCACCCGTGCATACCGTGTATTTATTAGGTTACGTT
>JBKHCQ010000270.1:0-5251 GCA_046541755.1 Anaerolineales bacterium
CCGGAGATCGTGGCCTGCGATCTGCACCCCGATTACGCCACGACGCGCATCGCCGAGGCCTTCGCCGCCGAGCACGACCTGCCGCTGCACCGCATCCAGCATCACAAAACGCACATCGCGGCCTCGCTGGCGGAGCACGGCTGGGCGCCGGATCAAGGCCGCGTGATTGGCGTCTCGTTGGATGGCACGGGCTACGGTGAAGACGGCGCGATCTGGGGCGGCGAGTGGTTCGTGGGCGATTACGGCGGATTCGAGCGCGTGGCGCATCTGGAATATCTGCCGCTCCCCGGCGGCGATGCCGCGATCCAGCACCCGTGGAGGACGGCGGTCGCCTACCTCCACGCGCTCTTGCCGCAGGAAAGCTTCCCTGCCGGGTTGTTCTGCCCTTCGGATGCGCTAATCGTTCGCCAACAGGTCGCGCGCGGGATCAACGCGCCGCGCACCTCCTCGATGGGCCGGCTCTTCGACGCGGTGAGCGCGCTCTTGGGCGTCCGCCACGAGATCACCTACGAGGCCCAGGCCGCCATCGAGCTGGAGCAATTAGCCCAGACGTGCCGAGGCGCAACCGTCGCGCCCTACCCTTTCGCCATCACACAAAATGGAGAAGGAGAGGACGGCGTGGCGCAGGTGCGCGTCGCCGCGCTCTTCGACGCCCTGCTGGAGGACATCTTAGCCGGCCGCCCCGACGCCGAAAGCGCCCTGCGCTTCCATCACACGGTTGCGGAGATGATCCACCGGGTCTGCGCGCGGATTCGCGCCGCGACGGCTCTCGAAACGGTCGTCCTCAGCGGCGGGGTCTTACAAAATCGCCTCTTAATCGAGCTTGCCGTCCCGCGCCTGCGCGCATCCGGCTTCACCGTCCTGCTCAACCATCACGTCCCCTGCAACGACGGCGGCGTCTCGCTCGGCCAGGCGGTGCTCGCACATTTTAAAGAAAAATGAGTAGGTCGGAATGCCATTCCGACCAGGCGGATTACCAATCCGCCCTACATCATAAACTCAAGGAATAAACTCAAGGAGGCGCAACGATGAAATACGGCATCTATCTGCCCAACTTTGGCCCCTACGGGGATGCGCGCGTGCTGGCCGATCTGGCGCACGACGCCGAGGCCGCCGGATGGGACGGCTTCTTTCTGTGGGATCACGTGGCCGGCCATCCATTAGATTTCGTCGATCCCTGGGTAGCGCTGACGGCCATCGCGCTGAAGACCACACGATTGCGCATCGGCACGACGGTGACGCCGCTGCCCCGCCGCCGTCCGTGGAAGGTCGCCCGCGAGACCGTCTCCGTGGATCACGTCTCGAATGGCCGGCTGACGTTGGGTGTGGGCATCGGCCTCGGCGCGGCGGAGTGGAACGATCTGGGCGAGGAGACGGATCTCAAGACGCGCGGCGCGATGTTGGATGAGGCCCTGGAGGTGCTCACGGGCTTGTGGTCGGGCGATAACTTCGATTACGCGGGGCAACACTATCGCGTGCACGACGCCCGATTCCTGCCGTGCCCCGTCCAATCGCCGCGCATTCCCGTGTGGGTGGGCGGCTTCTGGCCGAACAAAGCGCCCTTCCGCCGCGCGGCCCGCTGGGATGGGATGTTCCCGCTCTTCAGCACGGAACCCGGGGAGGAAGAGGAGGAGCTGCGCCAACTCCGCGCCGCCGTTGCCTACGCGCGAGCGCGCCGCGAGCGCGAGACGCCCTTCGACGTCATCTGTACGGGCGTCACGCCGGGGGACGCGCCGGACGTGGCCGCCGAGACGGTGGCGCGCTACGCGGAGGCCGGCGGGACGTGGTGGCTGGAGTGTCTCATCCCCTTTAGATTTGGTGCAGGGTTTGAGGATCCGTGGCCCGTCGCGGCGCTGCGCGAGCGCGTCCTTCAGGGGCCGCCAGAGTTTGGGAGGTAACAGTAGAAGATGTGTTTAGCAATTCCAACGCAGATTACAGAAATCGATGACGACCGGATGGCGACCGTCGCTTTGGGCGGCGTCGAGCGCGAGATCAGCCTGGCGATGACGCCGGAGGCCGAGGTCGGAGATTACGTGCTGGTCCACACCGGCTACGCCATCACCGTGATGGATCCGGAGGAAGCGCAGGCCTCGCTCGAGGCGTTCGCTGATCTGGCCGAGATCCAGGCAGAGATGGAGCAGGCGGAACGGGAACAGGCCGAGGCTCCCAGATGATTGAGGAGGCCGCCCGCGAGCGTGAACAACGGCGACGCGAGATCATCGCGCGCGGGCCGCGCACGATTGGCGATTGGTGCATCGCGCTCGACGGCTACGACGCGCGCGAGCTGCTGATGGCCGGCTACACCGTCGAGCAACTGCACGGCATCCTGCGCGGCGAGTATACTTTAGAGGAACTGCGCCAGACGCGCCCGGCGCGGAGGCCGCAGCGATGAAGTACATCGATGAATTCCGCGATCCCGCGCTGGCCCGCACCTTAGTCGCGCAAATTCAGCGCGCGGCGGCGCGGCGCGACTCGAAACGTCCCGTGGAAGCTCAGCGGCCCGTGCGGCTGATGGAGTTCTGCGGCGGCCACACCCACGCGATCTTTCGCTTTGGATTGCGCGAACTGCTGGCCGGGACCGTCGATCTGCGCTCCGGGCCGGGCTGCCCCGTCTGCGTCACCGCCGCCGCCGACTTGGATCGCGCCATCGCTATGGCCGAGATCCCCGACGTCATCCTGACCACCTTCGGCGATATGGTGCGCGTGCCGGGTCGCCGGGGGACGTTGCAGGACGCCCGCGCGCGCGGCGCCGACGTGCGCATCGTCTACTCCCCGTTAGATGCAGTGAACCTCGCGCGGCAAAACCCGCAGCGCGAGGTGATCTTCTTGGGCGTCGGCTTCGAGACAACCGCGCCGGGCATCGCGGCGGCGCTTATCCAGGCCCAAGAGGCGGGCCTGGCGAATTTTTGCGTGCTCAGCTTGCACAAACTCACCCCGCCGGCGATGCGCGCGATTCTAGACGCGGGCGAGGTGGCGTTAGACGGCATCATCGGACCGGGACACGTGAGCGCCGTCATCGGCAGCGAGGCGTGGCGCTTCTTGCCCCAGACCTACGCGATGCCCTGCGCCGTCGCCGGCTTCGAGCCGCTGGATCTGCTGAGCGCCATCGCGGCGCTGGTGCACGCCGCCGTCACGGCAACGCCGACGGTCGTCAACAGCTACGGGCGCAGCGTCCGCCCCGAGGGCAACCCCATCGCCCAGGCGATGATGACGCGCGTCTTCGAAATCGGCCCGGCGAGGTGGCGCGGCTTCGGCGAGATCCCCGCCAGCGGCCTCACCCTGCGCGAGACCTTCGCGCCCTGCGACGCGGCCCGCCGCTTCCCCATCGAGATCGAGCCGGCGGAGAAGCCGACGGCCTGTCGCTGCGGCGAAGTGCTGCGCGGCGTTATCGCCCCCACCGAGTGCCCCCTGTTCCGTCGGGTCTGCACGCCGCGCAATCCCGTGGGGCCGTGTATGGTCAGCGCGGAGGGCGCGTGCGCGGCCTACTTCAAATATGAGGATACGAGCTTGTAAGACAGCAGACCGTCACGCTGGCGCTACTGCCCGTTACCTCACAAATAACATCACCGCCATCAGCCCGACGATACACCCCACCATAGACCGTTGCTGCTGCTTTTCCATCGCCACTCTGACCTCCGGCGGGTTACGCATCCACCCTCTCGATGCCAGAATATAATGCGCATCGGATTCACTGACGCCGCGGACAACCTTCAACCAGGCCATCAGTTCATCATGCTCCTGCTCAAACGAAGCGCTCTTAACCTAACGTCATCCTCGGATCGATCAACAGATGGTGAGGTTGGTTCAATTTTCAGAGCTTCCAATTTGTCAAGAATATGGTTGCGCGTTTTCGGCTTTACTCGTACCATGAAAGCAAGTGAAGCAGATAGATGAGCGGGCAAACGAAGCAGTTCCGATATATCCGAGAGACACGAGATTGCACGCTAAGCATTTTATCGCCCGCATCAACCCCGGCCTCGTTTGCCTTGAACTTGATTAAGAACGCTCTGGGGCATCGAGGGCAATTTCTCCAATCGATTTGTTTCGAATTCCCTGAGCCAGCAGCCTCTATCAGACGAAGGAGTCAAAATGACTATTGAAATCACGCTACAAGTGCCGGATACTTTAGGTAAAAAAATGCAGCGGTTTCAAGATCGGTTACCGGAAATTTTAGAGCGAGGTCTACGTCAGATTATGGCCGAAACCTCTCCAGAGTCATCCAACGAGTTCCAAGATGAAGCAGCAATCATCGCGCTGTTGACAAGTCAGCCCACACCACAAGAGGTTTTAGACCTTCATGCCTCCCCTAAACTCCAATCGCGCGTGAGTGAACTTCTAACCAGGCGAAAAACCGGCCATCTCTCCGTGCCGGAAGAACTTGAACTGGAGCGGCATTTGATGTTGGAACACTTGGTTCGATTAGCCAAGGCCCACGCCTATCAGCAACTATCCGACCAGAGATAATGTCAACTTACGTTTCATCCGCAATGCGAAAAATGGTTCACAATCGGGCCAAGGGGAGATGTGAGTATTGTCTGTATCCAGAGGTAGCATCTTTTCTGTCGTTTGAGGTCGAACATATCGTCGCTGAGAAACACGGCGGCGAGACAACCATAGACAATTTGGCATTAGCTTGTCCCTATTGCAACCGATTCAAAGGCACAGATTTAGGATCTATTGACCCTGAAACCGGTCAACTGACGCCGTTCTTCAATCCACGAACACAACGTTGGTCAGAACACTTTCAACTCGAAGAAGCACACATCATTCCGCTCACATCAGAGGCCCGCGTGACCGTGGCAATTTTACAGCTTAATCATCCCGATAGAATTTCAGAACGTCGTCAATTAATTCTATCAGGAATGTATCCTCCAGAGTGATAGCCGTGACTACATGAAGGTAGGAAAATTGTAATGATAGTCCAATCTAGAGACACCCATCCGCAAGCCGAGAAAGTCCAGATTATGCTCCTGCGCCAAGCATCGATGGCCGAAAGATTCGCGCTGATGGCTTCACTGTCGGAGACGTCTATTCAGCTTTCACGGCGCGCTATCCAGAGAGCCAATCCCACCTACAGTGAATTGGAAGTCAACTTAGCGTTTGTCGCCTACCACTATGGGGAAGATTTGGCTGAGCGAGTACGTCAGTATCTGGAACAGAGGAATCATGCAACAACCTAACATTGCTGCGGGCTTTTGACGAGGCAGCAGAAGAGCAAAATTGAGAGTGGATGAGTTGATGAGAGTAAGAA
>JBKHCQ010000271.1:0-5234 GCA_046541755.1 Anaerolineales bacterium
TTAGTCGCGCGGGGGGAGGATGTCGATGGGGATGCCCAAGAAGGCCTCGGCGGCCCCGCCGACGGTTTCCCCCAGGGTGGGATGGGCGTGAACGGTGAGCGCCAGATCCTCGGCGACGGCGCCCATCTCGACGGCCAGGGCGGCCTCGGCGATCAGATCCTCGGCGCGCGGGCCGACGATGCCCACGCCCAACACGCGCTCAGTCTCTGCCTCGAAGATGATCTTGGTCAGCCCCTGGCGCGATCCCATCGTGAGCGCGCGTCCGGACGCCGACCACGGGAAGCGCCCCACCTCGATCTCATAGCCGGCCTCCTCGGCTTCGGCCTCGCTCAGGCCGCACCAGGCGACCTCCGGATCGGTGTAGACGACGGCGGGGATGGCCCGCGCGTCGAAGGCCGCCGGCTCCCCGGCGATCACCTCGGCGGCGATCTTGCCCTCGTACATCGCTTTGTGCGCTAACATCTTGCCGCCCACGACATCGCCCACCGCGAAGATGCGCGGATCTGCCGTGCGCTGCTGCGCATCCACCTGGATGAAGCCGTCGTCGTCCACCTCGATCTTGGTGTTCTCCAGGCCAAGGCCCTCGGAATTGGGCCGGGAACCACTGCTGATAACCACGCGGTCGAAGGTCTGCGACGATTCCTCGCCAGCGCCCGCTTCGCCCTCATCGCTCTCAAATGTGACCTCAACGTGATCGTCGCTCTCTTTGAGATCGGCGACCGTGGTGTTCAGGTGAATCGCCTCGAAGAGCTTCTTGAGGTTCTTCTCTAACGGGTTTACCAGCTCCGGATCGACGCCGGGCAGGAGACTGTCTAACATCTCCACCACGGTGACGCGGCTGCCCAGATGGGCGTAGCGCGAGCCGATCTCCAGGCCGCTATAGCCGCCGCCGATGACCAACAACGTTTCGGGGATCTCCGGCAGATGGAGAGCCGTCCCTGGACCCATCACCCGCCCCTCCTCTTTGAATTTGAACTCGACGCCCGGCAGCGGCCTCGTGTGCAAGCCGGTGGCTATGATGGCATGCTCGAATTGGATGTGGGCCACCTCCCCACCCCGCACCCGCAGTTGGCGGGACGATTCGAAGACGGCGCGCCCGTGGAGCACCTGCACCTCGCGCTGCTTGGCCAGATGGGCCAATCCCCGCGCCAGCGTCTTGATGACGCGCTCGACCCCCCGGCGGACGCCCTCCAGATCAATTTCCGGTTCCTCGAAGCGCACGCCGAACTTTTTCGCATCGCGGGCCTGCTGGATCAACTCGGTGGTGCGATGCAGCGCCTTCGACGGGATGCACCCGCGATGCAGGCACATCCCGCCCAACATCTCTTCTTCGTTGATCAGTGTCACCTCCAGGCCCAAATCCGCCGCGCGGAAGGCCGCCGCGTAACCGCCCGGCCCCCCGCCAATCACGGCGACCTGTGTTTCTAATGTTTGCTCTCCCATTACCATAGTCTGTCTCCTTAACCTCAGCGTCATAGCGTCTCGGCGGCACAGCGGCGCAGCGGTGCAGCGCAACTGCGCCCCGGCACTCAAATTCCTACAAAAACATTCAACTCCCGAAGCAAACGTCAATTTCGCCGGGATAATCGTTACACAATACGCTTCACCCCATCTTCAACAGCAGCTCCTCCGGCTCCTGCAACATCTCGGTCAACACCTGCATAAAGCGCCCGGCGTCGCCGCCGTCGAGGACGCGATGGTCAAACGTAAGGACGAGCGGCAGCATAAAGCGCGGCACGATCTCGCGCTCCGGATCACCGCCGTCGGGGGCCGGGTGGGTCTGCACGACCGGCTTCCAGCGGGCGCGCGCCATCCCCATGATGGCGACTTCGGGGAAGTTGATGATGGGCGCGAAGCTGGTGCCGCCCAGCGCGCCGACGTTGGTGATGGTGAAGGTGCCGCCCTGTAGCTCCGGCAGCTTGACCTCGCCCGCGCGGGTGCGCTCGGCCAGGTCTTTTAGCTCGATGGCCAGCTCAGTGAGGCTCTTGCGATCCACGTCGCGGATGACGGGCACGATCAGCCCGCGCTCGGTATCGACCGCGACGCCGATGTGGTAGTAGTGCTTGAGCACGATCTCGCCCGTTCGCGCGTCGAAGCTGGCATTGAAGCGCGGGTGCGCCTTGAGCGCCGTGACCAAGGCCTTCATCATAAAGACGGTCAGCGTCAGACTGCCGCCCGCCTCGGCGACGTCGGCCTTGTGGCGCTGGCGCAACTGCTCCAGCGCGGTGATGTCCACTTCGTCCTCGTGGTTGACGTGCGGCACCTGCGCCCAGGAGCGCGCCATCTGCTTGGCGATTTCGCGCCGAACGGAGCGCACCGGCACGCGCTCCACCGCGCCCCACTGCGTGAAGTCGGGCAGTTCGGGGGCCTCGGCGGCGGCGCCGACCGCGATGGGTCGCGCTTCTCGCTTCGCCTCGGCCTCTTCCTCCGCTTTCTCTTTCTTCTCCTCTTCGGGCGGCGCTTCCGCGTAGGCGCGGACATCCTCCGCCGTGACGCGACCGCCGGGGCCGCTGCCCGGCACATCGCGCAGCTCGATCTCCAGTTCGCGGGCCAGCCGCCGCGTCGAGGGCGAGGCCGGCACCGGACGTCCCGGCGCGCGTTCGGGCGCTTCCTCCTTCTCCACCTCTTCTTCCTTTGCTACTTCATCCGCTTCATCCGCTTCATCTGCTTCATCCGCTTCATCCGCTTCATCTGCTTCATCCGCTTCATCTGCTTCATCCGCTTCATCTGCTTCATCCGCTTCATCCGCTTCATCCGCTGATTCGTCGCCGCCGCTGAAGGTGATGAGCACATCGCCCACCTCGACCCAATCGCCGCGCTCGACTAAAATCTCCTCCACCGTGCCGGTGTACGGCGAGGGAATATCCACCGCCGCCTTGTCGGTCTCCACCACCAAAATATCCTGATCCTCTGCAACCTCATCCCCCACGGCGACCAAGATGTCTTGGATCTCGGCCTCGTGGATGCCTTCTCCCAAATCCGGCAACTTGAATTTTCTAGCCATTGATCGTCTCCTTTGATCGTCTCCTTGACTTTCCTAAGTTTCACGCTTCACGCTTCAACTTGCAACGTCTCGCGGGCGGCGCGCAGGATGCGCGCGGCGTCCGGCACATAATCTTTCTCGTAGGCAAAGAGCGGCATGATCGTATCGTAGCCCGCGACACGGCGGATCGGCGCCTCCAGATACCAGAAGGACTTTTCCACCAAGCGCGCGACCACTTCTGCCGAAGGGCCAAAGCTGCGCGGCGCCTCGGTGATGACGACGCCCCGCCCGGTCTTGCGCAGCGACTCGGTGAAGGTCGTCTCGTCCAGCGGTGAGATCGTCATCAGGTCGATGACCTCCGCTTCGACACCCTCCTCTTCCGCCAACGTCGCGGCGGCGTTCAGCGTCGGGCGCACCATCGCGCCGTAGGTGATCAACGTGATCGCGTCGCCCTCGCGCGCGACCTGGGATTGGCCCAGGGGGATCGTCTCCTCTTCCTCCGGCACCTCCTCGCGGAATGCGCGGTAGATGGCCTTCGGCTCGAAGAAGACTACAGGGTCGGGATCGCGGATGGCGCTGACGAGGAGCGCGCGGGCGTTGCGCGGCCCCGACGGGATGACCATCTTGAGGCCAGGCGTGTGCGCGTAGTAGGCCTCGCGGCTCTCCGAGTGGTGTTCTAAGGCGCGGACGCCGCCGCCGTAGGGCGTGCGCAGCACCAGCGGCACGTGATACGCGCCCCGCGAGCGCCAGCGCATCCGCGCGGCGTGGGATTCCAGTTGATGGAAGCCCAGGTAGCTGAAGCCGGAGAACTGGGTCTCGCAGACGGGCTTGAGGCCGTAGATTGCCATGCCAATGCCCGCACCCACGATGCCAGACTCTGCCAGCGGCGTGTCCATCACACGCGCGTCGCCGTACGCCTCCAACAGGCCCTCGGTCACGCGGAAGACGCCGCCATCGACGGCCACATCCTCGCCCAACACAACGACGCTGTCATCCTTTTCCATCTCCTGATGCAATGCCAAATTGATCGCCTGCACCATCGTCATCTTAGCCATGGTTTGCCTCCTGTGCCTCGCTTGTCTCTTTTTGCGCGGCGATAAACGCCTCGCGCTGTTCCTCCAGATAAGGCGGCATCTCGGCGTAGAGATGATCGAACATCGAGAGCGCCTCATCGCTGTACTCATCCATCAATTCTTCGGCGTGATCAACTGCAGCGGTGATTTCATCCTTGATCTCCTCCTCCAACGCTGCGAGGTCGTCATCGGAGAGTACGCCTTTCTCCTGGAGATAGGTCTGGAAGCGGGGGATCGGATCGCGCTTCTGCCACGTCTCCACCTCTTCATCCTCGCGATAGCGGGTGGGATCGTCGGCGGTGGTGTGCACGGAGAGGCGATAGGTCACGTTCTCCAGGAGCGTGGGGCCATCGCCGGCCCGCGCGCGATCCACGGCTTCCTGCGCCGCCACGTAGACGGCGAGGATGTCGTTGCCATCGACCTGGATGCCGGGGACGCCGTAGGCCAGCGCCTTCTGCGCCAGCGTCTGGGAGCGGGTCTGGTGCATGCGCGGGATCGAGATGGCGTACTGGTTGTTCTGGCAGACGAAGATCGTCGGCGTTTGAAAGACGCCGGCGAAGTTCAGCGCCTCGTGGAAGTCGCCCTCCGAGGTCGCGCCGTCGCCGAAGAAGGTCATCGCCACATCGTCGCGCTCGCGATATTGGATCGCGTAGCCCATCCCCGCCGCGTGCAACATCTGCGTGCCCACGGGGATGGCGACGGGCAGATTCTTCACGTCCTCATCGATCTCGCCGCCGCGCATATAGCCGCCGTAGTAGAGCAGGAAGCTTTCCATGCTCTGGCCGCGCCACAACTGGGCCGCCGCCTCGCGGAAAGCGGGGACCAGCCAATCGGATTCGCGGAGCGTGGCAATCGCGCCAACCTGCGACGCCTCCTGCCCCTTGATCGGGGCGAAGGTGCCGATCCGGCCCTGGCGCTGGAGTTTGAGCATTCGCTCGTCGAAGCGGCGGCCCAGCAACATCGCCCGATGCAGCCGGAGCAGGAAGTCGTCGGAGAGATCCGGCTCCAACGCCTCATCTACGTTGCCGTCCTCATCTAAGATGGAGAGATGCTCCACCTGATACGGTAAGTCAATCGTTTTTCTTGGCATCTTCGTTCTCCTTAGGTTATGTTAGATTCTGTGAATTCTGTTCTACGCACCAGACGGTTTTACTCAGCAGATCGAGCAGATAAAGCGA
>JBKHCQ010000272.1:0-5231 GCA_046541755.1 Anaerolineales bacterium
TGTCAAGGATGTCAAAGTCGCTGCCCACCATCGCGCCCAGCCGACGCGCTCCGCTTTGCTTCGCGCGGCTGACGCTGCCCGTTGGGCGGGCGCAGCAGTTGTCCCGAATCGATGAGAATGTTCATGGAAAAAGCCGGTCAAGATTGATGGCAACTGGCATTTGCTTTCTATTTTTTGGCTCACAGTGATCCAAAGGTCCTCAATTGCCAAAATCAGGGGATCTCGGTCACAAAGGAGGAACACTTGAAGCGGCAACCCGGTGGCTTGTCTTTTCTCATAGCAGGCGTCACCTTACTGCTTTGTTGGCTGATGTTTGTCTTGTTTTTCCACAAGCCTACGA
This sequence comes from Anaerolineales bacterium, assembly GCA_046541755.1. GTDB lineage: Bacteria > Chloroflexota > Anaerolineae > B4-G1 > SLSP01 > JAAAOZ01. The sequence goes on from JBKHCQ010000272.1 coordinate 341, forward strand.
GTCAGGTTCTTTTTGCATTGGGCAATGTCACAGTCGGCACGGGGGTCTTGCTGATTTTGCTGGCGATGAGAACCTTGCGGAAGAGAGGAAGGCTTGAAGACCAAGGGGACTTTACAGAAACGACCGTAGTTGTGAAACAAGGGGTCTATTCCGTGGTGCGGCATCCACTGTACCTTGGCTGGCTTCTAGGCTATCCGGCTGCGATGTTGGTAAGCCAGCATTGGCTGGTTGTCATTGTGGGCCTGATGGGGATGATGAGCATGATTCAGATCATCAGAAGGGCTGACGGCGAACTGATCGCAAAGTTTGGGCCGGAGTATGAGGATTACATGCGGGAGGTACCGCAGCTCAACATCATTTTGGGGATGGCCCGAAAGTTCAGGAGTTAGCCTAATCGTGCCCGCCCAACACGGCTTGCACCTGGCGCGGCTGAGCCGCCGCGCAGGTGAAGCCCACCGTTAGCCCGCTCCCCTCTCACTCCCCGCGAACCGCCGCCGTCCCCACCGGCGCGCGATCCTCCTCGAAGCGCGTGCCATCCTCTCCGATGAGCGGCGCCCGCCCCCCGCTTTCGGCGTCGTACAACCCCACGTAGATCGTGTAGCGCCCCGGCGGGGCCTCCGCCGGCAACGTCATCGCGTGCACATCCACGATGACCTGGCCCGCCGCCCACGAGCTTGTCGGCGCGCTCCCCTGCGCCGGCCACCCATCCGATTGCGTCCACGCCGCGCCCTCTGGCCCGACGACGTGGACGAAGACGCTGTAATCCCCCCCTGGCGCCGCCCCCCGCGCGCGCCAATAGAGCGTCGTCGTAAAGGCAGCGCCCGGCGTCAACCTCGCGGGCGCGTCGACCCCGACCAGCGCGGCGAACGGCTCCCCGCCCGTGGCATCGATGGCCGTGATGGAGAGCGGCGTCTCCGGAGCACGCGGCAACTCGAACGTCCGCTCGCGGGCGCGGATCGCAACCTCGCCCAACGTGACGAACGGCGCATCCCCCGCCGCCACGCGCAGCTCACAGACGCCCGCCGGCATGCGTGGATCGGTGCGGGGCGCGTAGCGCGTCACGTAGCGATGGCCCGGCGGCCACGTCCCCGGATCGCCGGGCGCCAGCGCGATCTCCCCCGCATCCGCGACCCCATCCTCGCAGTGCACGGCCCATCGCAGGCGTGTGGGCAGCGCGTCATCCGATTCACCCACCCGCTCCCATCCCAAACGGAACGCCAGCTCGCCTCCGGCCCAGATCTCACTTGGCGGCGGATCCGCCCCGATCAGCCGCAAGCCGGACATCTCCACATCCAGCGCCAGCGGCAGATCCGGCAAGCTTTCCGCCGGATAGGGCGGCGGCGCGATGCTCACCGCGCCGACCTCATACCGCGTGCCGCCAAAGCGCCCGTCGGGATGCCAGAAGCCCAGACGCGCGCCCGCCTCGTCGGCTAAGCTCAACGTGAGCGTGTACGTCCCCGGCGGAAGCTGAAGCGGCAGCGGCAGATAGACCTCGCTCTCGACGACTTCGCCCGGCCCCCACACCGTCGTCGGCCAGATGCGCGCATCGACCAAAAGACCGCCGCCCTCCGCCCAGATCTGGTCCTTGCTTGCATCCCCTGGGCGGCTGAGGGTGACGTAGTAGCTCAGGCGCGCCTGCGCCGACTGGGGCCGCCAGCGCAGCGGCAACGTGATCGCCGAGGGCGCTTGGGCCATCGCGGGCGGCGCGGCGGCCAGCAGATCCCACGCGCCGCCGAAGCGCGCGCGATATTCATCGGTGGCCGGCAGCGGATCGGTCAGCTCGCAGGTAGCGACGGCCAAGGGCAGATGGATCGGCGCGACGCGGCAGGCGACGACCGGATCAAGGAGCGCGCGAAGTTGAGCCTCCGTGAGCGGATCGCAGGCCGGCGCGTGAATCCACGTGAACGACGGCGCGTCCTCCAGAAGGCTCGCCACCTGGGTACGGATCGCCACGTCATCGTCCTGGGGCAAGACGTGGACGCCATCCAGGCCAGGGATCGGCGCGGCGCTGAGCCACGGGCGCGGCAGCGACGAGGGCAACCTGAGCGCTTGGGTGTACGCCGTCGTCAGGTGCAGGCCCGCCAGGCGGATGCGCTTCACCGGCTGCGCGAACGCTTGCACCGAGGCCGGGATTTCATCACCGATAAAGGCATCCACGCAGGGAATCTGCTCCTCCTCCCACGCGCGCGTCTCCCCCGCGAAGAAGGGCGCGGCGCCGGGGACATTTTTCACCGCGAGCGTCTCCACATCCAAGTGGGAAAGCTGTGCGGCAGCCAACCCACTCGCCTCGCCCCAGCCCAGGGGTACGATGTGCTGCGCCAGCCACGGCCCGCCCACGAGCGGATCCGCGCTGGTGAGCGGGAGCGGCGCGACGATGGCCCACGTTAAGAGCAGGGCAACAACCGCCGCGCTCTGCCAGGGGCGGGGACGGGCCGCCCACGCCAGCGCCGCGACGGCGGTCAACGGCGGGATGGCCGTCAGCAGGTAACGGTCGAATGACTTGACGGGCAGGGTGATGGCCGCTACGTAGATCAAGGCCGGCAGCGCGAACCACGCCATCCGCCGCCAGCGTCGCGCCCGCAGCGCGCTCGCTAACGCCAAGCCCAGCCCGACGAGCGCCGCCGGCGTCAGGCGGAAGAGGAGCACCACCGGGTAGAAGAACGGGCCGGGATCGGGCGTCGTCTCGCCCAAGAAGAAGACATCGCGCATGCCGGCGCCCTCGTGATAACTCGCGGCGTTGAGCAGCAGGGTGAGCGCGCTGCGCGGATCGCGCCAGGCGGGCGGATAGAGGAACACGTAGCCCAGAAGCGTCAACGCGGCCAAGGCGGCGGCGCGCAGAAGGCGGCGCGGCCACGGCCCGCGCCCGGCGAGCACAAGCGTCAGCGCCACGCCCGGCGCGATCAGCAGGCCGAGCGTCTTGGTCAAGCCAGCGAGCGCCAGGCAGAGCGCCGCGCAGACGATTTGTGTTAAGTGGATGTCCTCCTCGCGCTTAGGCAGGACGAACAGCAGCGCCAGCAGCGCGAAGGTCGCCTGGAGGGCGTCGGTGTGGAGCAGACCGGCGTGTCCGGCCACGAATGGATCTAAGGCCAGGAAGAGCGCGAGAAGCCGAGCGGGCCGCTCGCCCAATCGAGGCCGGGCCAGATGATAGGCGCCGATCAGGGCTAAGGAGGTTGTCAGCATCATCAATAGGCGGCCGGCGGGCAGGAAGTAGGCCAGATGGGCGAAGGCCGCGCCGTTTTCCGGCGTCAGCCAGGCCATCTGGCGAATCCACGTCAGGTGGGCGGCGGCCTCGGCGGGATGCAGCCACGCGGTGAAGCGCGCGCCTAACGCGCCCAAGGCCATCGTCGTCACGCCGGGATGGCCCGTCTCTGGGATGGCGGCCCAATCCCCGGCGGCCGCCGCATCCCCAAAGCGAATAGCGCGCAACACCCAGATCGGCTCATCGGGTGTGACATAACGGCCCAGCGGCGCCGAGCGCACCACCATCGCGACTAAAAAGAGCGCCGCGCTCAGACGCCATCGGCGGGTCGACTTCCAGGTTGATTTAATCCAAGCCCCCACGGGTCGCTACTCCTCCGCGCGGATCACGTAAATGGGCTTGTCCTGCACCTCGTAGTAGGTGCGGATGAGCAGTTCGCCCAGGAGGCCCATCACCAGGAACTGCACGCCCAAGATCATCAGCAAAATAGCAAGCGAGAGCAACGGGCGGTCGCCGATATCGGCGCCGGTGATGAACTTGAGCAGAGTCAGGTAGAGGCCCATCAGGAAGCCGATCCCGCCGCTGGCGAGGCCGGCCAGGCCGAAGAGCTGCATCGGGCGGCCCATGTAGGTGAGCAAAAAGGAGACGGTTAGCAGATCCAACAGGACGCGGATGGTGCGGGTGATGTTGTACTTGGATTGGCCGTACTGACGTGGGCGGTCGTTGACCGGCGTCTCAGCGACGCGCACGCCGATGCGCGAGGCCAGCGCGGGGATAAAACGGTGGAGTTCGCCGTAGAGCTGGATGCGCTTCGCCACCTCCCAATGGTAAATTTTAAGTGAGCATCCGTAGTCGTGCAGCTCCACGCCGGTCGATTTGGCGATGAGGCGGTTGGCCAACATCGAGGGCAGCCGGCGCGAGAGGTACGGCTCCTGGCGATCCTTGCGCCAGCCGCTGACGATGTCGTAATTGCCGCTTTCGGCTACCTCGAGCAGGCGGGCGATGTCGCGCGGGTCGTTCTGGCCGTCCGCGTCCATCGTGACGACGTAGACGCCACGCGCCGCATCGAACCCGGCAGCGAATGCCGCCGTTTGTCCAAAGTTGCGGCGGAAGCGGATGATGCGCAGGTGCGGCTCATCCGCCTTCAGCCGGCGCAGCGCCGCGAAGCTGTCGTCCGTGCTGCCATCGTCCACGGCGATGATCTCATAGCTGCGCTCCAGGCGATGGAGCGCGGCGGAGAGTTCGGGGATGAAGGTTTCGAGGTTCCCCGCCTCGTTATAAACAGGCAAGATGATGGATAGATCCAATGTCGGTTGATCAGGCTGATTATTCATAGCAGGCTGTCCTTTCTGATTTTGTAACTGTTTAGTCTTATGAGCAACGCTCCAAGCCCTCGTCCCCGAGAGCGTCTGAGCAGATCGAAGGTGCTTTGTCAACGTCCCCGGGGACGGGGACTGAGAGCTTTTTTGAAGTTCTAGGAACATCCACTCACGTAACTAAACAGATACCTGATTTTTTATGGAGGGTGGGGAGTTCTGTTCCCAAATTACAACAGCGAATTCGGAAATAAGCGAATAAGCGAGAGATCAAATACTTCGTTTACTTCGTTCGTTTCTTAATTCGTTGTTGATCTCGTTAGCGAATTCGGAAATAAGCGAATAAGCGAGAGATCAAATACTTCGTTTACTTCGT
>JBKHCQ010000273.1:0-5176 GCA_046541755.1 Anaerolineales bacterium
TCTGTGAAAAACTCCGTGAAACTCTGGGTTAACTAGAGCCTGAACATCATTCGCACTCAATTTCCCTAAAAACCAACAAGAGCCTAGCAAAAAATAGCAGATTTTCAGGAAACAGCGTCACACCTCCAACGCGAGGCACGCTTCGGCGGCTAACCACACCATCGCCTCGCGCACATCCATGCGGGAGACCCAATCGCGGGCGTCCCACGTCTCCCCGCTGACGTCATCGCCGCCGTAGAGCAGTTGGCCGAACGGCGCCCCACGAAAGCGCGCGGCCGCGATGAAGGCGGCGGTCTCCATCTCGACGGTCACGCAGCCCTCGTCGCGCCGCCGCGCCACCTTGGCCGGCGTCTCGCGAAAGAAGGCGTCCGTCGTCCACGTCTTGCCGAGCACGTAGGGCACGTCGTAGCGTTGCAGCACGGCCTCCAGCGCGGCGATCACCTCGCGGTCGGCCGCGATCTCGCGAGTGGGCGGCTGGTAGTGATAGGACGTGCCCTCGTCGCGCACGGCTCCCGTCGGAATGACGAGGTGACCGACGGCTAAATCCCTGTTCAGCACGCCGGCGCCGCCGCAGGCCACGAAGGCCCGCCCGCCCCGCGCGATGATCTCCTCCATCAGCCCGACGGCCAACGGCGCGCCGACGCCCGGATGCATCAGCGTGAACGGGCGCTCCTCCCACGCGACGCGGTAGATGGGATGCCGGCCCATTTCAGTGCGCATCGAGCCGATTTTCTTCGCCTGGCCGTCTTTCACCAGCTTGGCAATCACATCCTGAAAGAAGCAAAGGACGACGTGCGGCGGCAGATCCGGCTGCCGCTTGATGATGGCGCGGGGTTCGATCACGGCCCGGCGCGTGGGGTCGAACTCTAAAATGGGATACGAGGAATTTTCCATTGTAGGTCTCCTAAAAAAACTGTTTAAGGTTACAGGTTGAAAGTTAAAAGTTGTTGGGGCGATGCATTTGCACGAGATTCGATATTCCTTAATCGACCTCATCTCGTCGAGCGCCATCAAATGATGTAGGATTGACGGACAAATGCATCGCCCCAACTATATTTCCCCAACTATTGAATCAAGCGCTCGGCGGTGGCGCGACGGAAGTGGCGGCGATAGGCGGCGGTCTCCGCCAGGGCAGCTTGGAGGCGGGCGAGCGCGCGCTTGGCCCGATCAGGGGCCGGTTCGCCGCCGGGCGAGAGATATAGCAGATCTCCCTCGGCGCGCGTGACGCGCACGTGCCCCTGCGCTTCCAGCCAGGCGATGGCGTGGCGGACGGTCAGCTCGCAGTGGGCGGTGGCGGCTGCCAGGCGCTCCAGCGAGATGCGCCCTTCCTCGGCGCGGAGGGCGTACTTCACCAGCCCCGCGACCCGCTTCAGCAACGACGACGCATCCGCCAGCCCCGGCAACACGCCAAAGAGATAGATCTTGTCCGGCGCGACCGCCTCCATCACCGCGCGCAGGACCGCCCCGCTCGGCGGACAGGTCCAGACGACCAGAGTATCGGCCTCGGCCAAATCAAAGCGATCCCGTCCCGGCACGGTTTCCGATTCAGGGCCTTCCCGCCAGATACCCACCGCTTCACTTTCCGACTTCTCCAAGAGCGGACGCAACAGCAGTTCTGGCGACGGCTCGCGCCGATAATCCACGATGGTGGGCGCGGCGGGTTCACCCATCGCCACGCCGGCTTCGGCCTCGGATTCAATCGGACGCGCGGCCTCCCAGACGACCTGCAAGCGCCGCCCGCGATAGTCGTTGGCGCGGATGGTATACGCCAGATCGAAGCGCCCGCGCGGCAGCGGCGCGCCCCGCCACCGCCACCAGACCACCTCCTGCTCCTCCTCGGCGCGATCCTGCACGGTGAGCCGCAGATGCTCGCCCGTCCGCCCCAGCTCGCGATGGCCGACGACGGTCAGATCGCGCGTGGCCAACGTCAGCGGCGGATTCCCCGCGCCGAAGGGGGCCAGGCGGCCCAGATCATCGACCAATTCCAAGGAAAGCTCCGGCAGCGTCACGTAGCCATCGATTTGCAAGGTGGGCCGTATTTCTTTCCCCGCCAGTTGGGCCGCGACGGCGCGCGAGAGGCCGCGTCGAAACGCGGGGATGTTCTCCGGTCGAATCGCCAGGCCCGCCGCCATCTCGTGGCCGCCGAAGTGCTCCAGCAGATCGCTCTGGGCCGCAATCGCCTCGGTGATGTGACAGCCCGCAACGGAGCGGGCGGAGGCGCGCCCCAGTTCGTCCGGCGGCGCGGCGATCAAGACCACGGGGCGCAGATAGCGCTCGCTCAGGCGGCTGGCCACGATGCCGATCACGCCCGGCGGCCACGCAGGGTTCGAGAGAACAAGGGCCGCGTACCCCAACAGGCTGGGATCGGCCGCGATCTGCGCCTCTGCCGCCTTCTCCACCTGATCGCAGTACTGCTTGCGCCGCTCGTTCAGCGCCTCCAGTTCGGAGGCCAAGATGCGCGCCTGGGTGAGATCATCGGTGGTGAGGAAGTCCACGATGACGTTGGCGTCGTCCAGGCGGCCCAGCGCGTTCATTCGCGGCCCGATCCGAAAGCCGATGTCCTCCGTGTCCAATTGCGTGGGATCATTGATCTTGGCCAACTTCATCAGTTCCTGAAGGCCCAAGCGCGGAGTGTGGCGCAGCGCCTCCAGGCCCTTCTGGAGCAAGTAGCGCGTATCGTCCACCTGCTCCGCCACATCGACGACGATGCCCAGCGCGACTAAATCCAAGTAGGGTCGAGTCGCCGCCGCCGGGCGGCCCAGATGCGCGTAGAGCGCCTGGGTCAATTTGTAGGCCACACCGACGCCGGGCAACGTCGCCAGCGGATGATCCTCCGGCAGGCGGTGGGGATTGATGATCGCGGCGGCGTCCGGCAACGTCGGCGGCAGTTCGTGGTGATCGGTGATGATGACATCGACGCCATGGCGCTGCGCGTAGGCCACCGGCTCGTGCGCGCTGATGCCCGTGTCGCAGGTCAGGAGCACATCGACGCCCTCGGCCAAGATCGGCTTGAGAAAGGGCAGCTTGATCCCGTGCGATTCCGTGGCGCGCACGGGGATATGATAGGAGACGCGCGCGCCCACCGCCCGCAGCATCTCCACTAAGAGCGTGGTCGAGGTCTGCCCATCGACGTCGAAATCGCCCCAGACGCAGATGTGCTCCTCGCGCTCGATGGCGGCGGCCAGGCGCGCGACCGCGCGCGCCATATCGGGCAACTCGGAGGCTGGCGCGGGCGTGTAGGCCGCCGGATCCAAGAACGCGCGCGCGGCCGCCGCCGAATTCGGCCCCTGCGCGATGCCGCGTCGCACCAACGTCTTGGCCACGAGCGGATGGCCGCCCACCAACTCGCGCACCGCTTCCGGCGCCTCAGCGGGCGGCGGCTCCTGCCAGATTAGGTCGCGCCCCATACCTTTTACATCCCCTGCCATCCCCTAACCTCCGACTTCCATTGACAAATGACGAATGACAAATGACGAATGACGAATGACGAATGACGAATGACGAATGACAAATGACGAATGACTTGTCCATCCTTGCCCCATAATGGAAATTATAGCTAACGGCACGCCATTTCATCTCGCGCCTCACTACAAACTTCACCCAAAAGGGGCGACCTCCCGGCCGCCCCTGATGCTCTTAACACACCATACGCAGATGGCTACCCTAGGCGCCGAATTTGGTCAAGCGCTCGGCGTTCGCCATCATCAGCGGCACGAGATTGGGGTGCATAATGTGCCCCAGCCCGCCCTTCATGCACTCGCGCTCGCCGTAGGCCGTCGTATCGTCCGGACAGATGTACTTGGACCACAACAGCGTCGGCGCCTCGTGCCACGAGTGCGCTTTGAGCGCGCACGGCGTGCTATGATCGCACGTCACCAGGATGACATCCGGCTCCAGCGCCAAAATCTCCGGCAAAAGCTCATCGGTCTCTTCGATCACGTGCTTCTTGCCCTCGAAGTTGCCATCCTCACCGTAGCTGTCCGTCTTCTTGACGTGGAAGAAGAAAAAGTCGTAGGCGTCCCAGTGCTCGCGCAGCGTCTCGATCTCGTCCGCGATGGTGCTGCCGGTCTCCAAAATATCCATCCCGACCAGGCGCGCGATGCCGCGATACATCGGGTAGGTCGCGATGGCGCCCAACTTCATCTTGCACAGATCCGGCATCTTGGGGATGGGCGGGATTTTGGCCAGGCCGCGCAGATTGAGGCTGTTGGCCTGCGGCTCGTCGGCCAGAATCTCGCGGGCCTTGCTCACCCATTGATTGACCAGCGCCGCCGTCTGCTCCGCCTCCGGCCGGCGGGCCTCTACGGGCAGCGGGGGCACGCCCGTCTTCTGCGGATCTGTGTCCGTGAGGCCATCCACCAGGTTCTCGCCGCGCAAGACGAGTACGAAACGATACTCCTTCACCACGCGAACGAAGGTTTCCACGCCGGGCAACTCGATGCTCTGGAGTTTCTTCACCAGCCGCTCGCCCTCCTCGGTGGGAATGCGACCCGCGCGTCGATCCAGAATATTGCCCGACGCATCCACGGTGGCGAAGTTGCCGCGCGCGGCCAAATCGTTCGGCCCCAGATCGAAGTTGATGCCCAACGCCGAAAGCACGCCGCGCCCAATCTCCCACTCCAGCGGATCGTAGCCGAAAAGACCGACGTGGCCGGGGCCGCTGCCGGGCGTGATCCCCGGCTGCACCGGCGTGGACAAACCCAAGATCGACTTCTTTGCCAATTCATCAAAATTCGGCGTCTCCGCCGCCTCCAACGCCGTTAGCCCCTCCGGGCCGGGCAATCCGCCCACACCATCCATCACCAACAAAATCATCTTGGACGTTCCCGGAATGCTGAGCCGTTTCAACCACTCTAATTGTTTCATCGTTTAGCTCCTTTTCGCTGCTAACACACAGTTATCGCTCCATAAAAACTATATCACGAGCACCCCCGTGGTCAAGCGATTTGAGGGCCACATCGCCGGGCAGTCGCCGGGCAGTGAACTACCCGTCTCAAAGTCAAAGTCGGCTGGAAGCCGACTCAACGCCGAAAATCCTCGTCCATTCTAGTCGGCTTTTGGGTCTAGTTGGCTTTCGGGGCTGCGCGGGTTAGGTTTCACAGTTCTCGAACCGTGAAACCTGGGAGCGACGGCTGATTGTCGGAAAGCATCCCGCCGCGCCCCGCGCCGAGGATTG
>JBKHCQ010000274.1:0-5142 GCA_046541755.1 Anaerolineales bacterium
ACGGTGAGGGCGGCGGTCGCGCCCCGGCCCTGGTAGGTGGCGGTGACCGTCCACGCGCCCGCGATCTCGGCGGTGTAGGTGTTGGCGGCCCAGGCGCCGCCCGCGCCGGGGGTGATGGTGTAAGCGGCGGCGGCGGTCGCAGCCCAATGATTAGCGTAGGTGTCGGTGGCGATGACGGTGTAGGTGATCTCATCGCCGGCGGTGAGGATGGCGGTGGGGGGATCGAGTGTGAGTGTGATGGCGGTGTTATGAGTCACGGTAAAGACGTTGCTCTGGCCCGTGACGTCGGGGTCAACTGGATGGGTGGCTGTGAGTATATCGTCGACCGTCGCTTGCGTGATGCTGATCGGCCCAGTCCAGACGCCATCCGTGAAGGGGCCTACCGTTGTGGGCGTGAGGGTGCGCGTCGCGTCCGCCAGATCCGCAAAACCGGTGTAGCCTGTGACGAGATTGCTGTCTTCATCCGCCGCCGAGACGGTAATGGTGAAGGCGCGGCCCGCGATTTGATCCTCCACCGTATCGAAGGAGAAATGATCCACCGGGCTAGGAACGAACGTGAGTGTGGCCGTGGCGCTGCGATAACCGGCGGTGGCTGTGATAGTGGCGGCGCCAGCGTCCGTGGATGTCGCCGCTGTCGTCGCGACATCTGGGGCTGTGGCGACTGTGAGTGGCGTGAGGATTCCCAACGAGGTGGTGAAGGCGATGGTATTGCCGGCGGGATTGAGTAATCCGCTCAATGTGCCGGTGATAATGCCCGTGCTGCTGCCATCGGCGAGGACGTTTTCCGCTGGCGCTGCGGCCGTGATTGTATAGTAACGCACTTCAGCGAGTTCGGGATCGTCCACCTGGTGATGGATGGTAGTTTCGATCTCGTCAAGATCGGTGACGCCCCAATCATTATAGGCGGCGAGGATGTCCGGGGTGGTGTGGGGTAGGGTGACGCTGATATTGGTGAAATTGTTCAGGAATGTATTACCCTTACCGGGCGCGCCGCCGAGCGTCGCGGTGACGGGCGCGGCGCCTGTCAGGTATAGGGCTGTTTTGGAGCTGTTTGAAAAGATGTTCTGGGTGGCTTGCAAACTCACCCCATAATCTGCCTCTGTACTGTGGACCACAATACCATAGTTGGTATCACTTATCTCGTTGCCCGCCACCTGCAGATATGCCAGGCCGGGACCAAAAGCGGGGTCATTATCCTTCATCCAAATGCCGAAGTTTCCTCCGATGATGGTGTTGCTCAAGATGTAAGTAGTGTCAGGCGCGGTATGAGAGGTGTAATAGCCCAGGGCTGTGGATGATGTCAACGTGAAGGTGTTCTGCTGGATGTGGAGCTTGCCATTGTTGATGGAGGTTACTTGCATACCCCAATTGACATCATACACATGGTTGTGTTCGACAATGCCATGAGCGCCCCCATTTAATCCATTCCATCCCAGCGCAACGCTGACATTTGTGATGGCGTTATGGGAGATCAATGTATCGATGGCGCTGGTGTTATTTTGGATAAACATACCCGCCGAGGTCGCCGTCATCACGTGATTGTTGGTGATTTGGGCCGAGGTGTTGTTCATCAGTAGAATGCCAAAGCCGTGCTCGCCACCGGATGGGCCTCCGAGATGATACAGGGTGTTATGGTGGATGACGTGGTCTTGTCCGCAGTATAGATTGATCCCTCGCGCTAAGTTGTACAGCGTGACATGTTCAACAGTCAAACCATCATAACAGTGGTCTTGCAGATAAATACCTCGGAAAGCATTTACATCAGCGCCATAGACCGAAATCCCCCCCTCTATGGCTGGATTATCCCCATCGATGGTTAAATCGCGGAGGGTTACATTTGGAGCTTGCACCCAGATGATAGCTCCCCTATGATGATCGCTTGGATCCGGGATATTCTCTGCCGGATGGATGACCACGTCCGACTCCCCGCTCAGCGTGAGACGTTTCGTGATTGAGATCAGTTCGGTATAGGTTCCCGCGCTCACATTGACCTCGCCGCCGGCCGTGACCGAGATGACCCCGGTTTGGATGGTCTGGACGGCGCAGGCAGGAGCAATGTCTTCGTCGTAATCCACGTTTACGGCGCCATTGCAGAGCGTATCATCCCCCCCAGGCCGGACATAGATCGGCGAATCCGCCCGGACGTCGAGCGTCCATCCTAGGCAGAGCACTAGCCCTATGATGAAGATGCTTGTCCACTTGAAACTTAGGTATATTAATCGGCCTTTCGCTGTGGCTAAAGAAGTTCCAGGGTTGAAAATCCCCCAAACCTGATATTTTTTCCTCGAAGAACAGTTCGTTTTTGGGAGGTTTATGTTCTTGGAACGGCCTAATCCAACATTAGATTCGGCGTTCATGTTTGACCTCCTGATCGAATGCTATGGCCCCCAGGCCTAACCCGATAAATTCGTGTCCAATGAGCAAGAATTTGGCTACTGGACACTTTTTAGCTCACGGATCAACACAGATTTTTTAACTTTTATATTGCGTGACGAACTGACCCGGGAATGTAAGTATTGAAATTAGTTCTTCAGGAATTTGTTTGAGGCTTTTACGGGGACTGAAGTACCCTGGACAGGCCTGCGGCCCACCGTCTGTCTTCGCAGACGGCCCATGGCATCCGCGAAGGCGGATGCCCGGCGCGTAGCGCTTGGCGAAGGGACTTCAGTCCCTGAGCAAGTGTCAATCTAATTATCCGGGAAAATGAATCGTCCCGTCAGAAGATGAGAAAATCCGTGAGCTGTTTTCTAAAGGTTCCGGCGACTAGAACAAGAATTTAGGAGGCAGAAATCGACTTACACTTCTATCCTACCATAGCTATTTGGCTTTCGCAAACTTGACCTGAATATCGGAAAAAATATATGTCACAATTTTGTTAGAGATTTTCATTTAAGTTTAAATATAATTGGATAAATAGCGACAACAAATCGAGTCGTGGTGGTTCGTGGATTTCCCATCCGCCGCTGGCGGTTTTTACCACAGTTCATATCAACAATAGACAAAAAGCCCCCGCCAATGATATAACCTGGCGGGGGCTTTTCCATTCGATTCAATCGATTCAATCGATTCAATCGATTCAAACGATTGAATCTTGCGCCTACGACATAATACCCGTCTTCTGCGGATCATAATAACGTTCCTCGATGCGATGGACGGCATCGGCGGCGACGGCCCGCACCCTGGCATCTTTGTGATCCAAGAGCGTGTGCAGCGCCTCCAGATGGCGCTGCTGCCCGATCTGACGGAGCGTCATCGTGGCCAAAATCTGAATCCCCACCTTGCCCTCGGTGGCGGCGCGCACCAACATCTCCAGCGCTGCCGCGCCGACGCCCAACCCAGAGCCTTGCTGAGCGGCCCAAGCGATGAGCCAATCTAATTCATCGACCTGGGGCGGCGGGGTGGGGGTGGGCGCGGCCGCTTGCCCCTGCTGCGCTCTCGCTTTCAGAGAAGCATCGGCGGCGGCCCGCACCAGCCACTGTGGATCGTCGCGAGCCAAGCGCTCCAGCGCATCCTCGACCCAGGGTTGCTTCACAAACTCGAATGCATGCGCCGCTGCGCGACGGACCATCAGATCCTCCGCCTCAGCGGCCTCGCGCAGGGCCTCCTGGCCCTCCGGTTTGGCCGCTAACTGCTCGGCGATGGTGAGCAGTAGGTGCTCATCCGCCTCATAGAGGCCCTGGGCCAATGCCTTGATCGCGCCCTCGGTATTGATGTCGGCAAGCGCCAGCACCGCGCTCTCTTTGATCTCCGCGTTCCCTTCGCGCATCGCGCTGATGAGAACTTTCATCTCGCGCGACGAACCGACCCATCCCAGACCCCGCAGGCCCACACAACTGATGTCCGTCTTGGGGCTGCGCAGCGCCTTGATGAAGAACCCGCGCACACTCTCGCCGGCGACTAAGGCGAGCGCGCGAGCTAATTGCAGCCGGAGCGCGGTATCGATCTCCGGCGTCAGGATGCTTTGCGCCAGCGCCTTCATCACCTGTGTGCGCCATGACATATCCGGCGGCGCGACGATGCTCCAGCGCGCCATCCGCAACAACTCATCCCAGGCATCGGAGTGCTTTACCCGCTTGAGCAGCGTCTCGATGAGATGCCCCGCATCGCCCAACCCGGCGTAGAATTCCAACACCAGACGCCACGTTGGATCTTGTAGATGCGTGCGCGTCAGATCAGCGCCCCAATCTTGCTTGGTTAACGTCCAGGCCGTGAGGAAATCCTCCCAGACATAATGATTGAGCACCCACGATTTGCCCTCGCGGGCCAGCAGATCAGAGGTTTTGAGCAATTTGCGGACGGCCCGCTCGAGTTTGGCCGCGTTTTCCTCCTCGGCGGGCAATTGCGACGTGATGTAGGCCTTCACTTCATCGCGCCCTAAGATGCGACCATCCAGGCGGCGGGTCTGCGCGATGTGGGCTAAGGTCTCCAAGGTGAGCATCCGCGCCTCGGCGGCGAGCGTCTCGTCGTCATTTATTTCTAACAAGGGAATGCGCTCGTCTAATAGATGATCGATCACATCGACGAAGCGCTCTGGCACCTTCTGGGTTTGGAGGTAGAGCCGAATACGGAGTGTGAGTTCGATGATCGACGCGCCGGCTTGATCGGCCCAGCGAAGCATCGGGAGCAGGGTCTCATCGGGCGGCGGAGCGTCCTCCCTTCCATTAATGCCGGTCATGCCGGCCCAGCCCGCGTAGAGCGCTTGCAGCATCGCCTCGCCGGTGGGGCGTTGCAGCTCCAGAGGGACAAAGCCCACTTCGACCAGATGGCCATAGCTGCGCGGGCCACAAGCGACCACCCAACGACTTTCGGGCAGTTCGGCTTGGAGTTCAGCGATCCACGCGGCGACGATGCCCTGCTCGTCGCGTGTCAGTTCCTCCCAGTTATCGACCAAGATCAACGCGGGAGACTTTTTCAGTTGACTCGTTATCCATTTGGGCGCTGCGCCGGGCAAAAAATGCACCGCTAACTCCACCAGCCGTTCTATCGATGTGGCCTCGGTATCCGGGGGGAGATCTTTCAGGTGAGTTAAATCGATCCACAAGGGGAACCGCTCCGGGGGAATCTCTTCATCCTGAGCCTGCTGATCCTGTGCGGCAGTAGTAGCTTGTGCGGCATTAGTAGCTTGTGCGGCATTTTCCCACG
>JBKHCQ010000275.1:0-5136 GCA_046541755.1 Anaerolineales bacterium
CCAGTCAAATTCGTGTCAGGCGAGCAAGAATTTGGTGGATAGGACGCTTTTTTAGTGGTGGTTCGTCCACGTTAGGATTGATGTACGATATATTATGTGGGAATTAACATGGTTACTTCAGCGCTTGACATGGGTCGATGTTGTAGATATCCTCCTCGTTTGTGGGCTGTTCTTTGGCTTATTTTATACTCTCAAAGGGACCCGCGCTGTTCCTCTGGTGCGAGGGATCACCGCATTGTTGGTCAGTCTCACACTTCTGACGCGCTTTGTCCCGCTGCGGGCCTTCTCTTGGCTGGTTGGGCAGATCTTGCCCGCGCTGCTCGTCGCGGTGCCGGTGATCTTCCAACCGGAGCTGCGCCGCGCGCTGGAGCAATTGGGGCGCGGATGGTTGGTCTTCAAAGCGTTCCCCGATAGCGAGTGCATGGAACAGGTGATCGCGGGCGTTGTCGAGGCCGCTGAGTACATGGCCCGGCATCATGTCGGGGCGCTCATCGTCTTCGAACGTCACACCGGACTTCAGGAATATATTGAAACGGGCGTGGAACTCAATGCGGAAATCTCCTCGGAATTGCTCACGACGATATTCGATCATCATACCATCCTCCACGATGGCGCGGTGATCATCTCCGATTCGCGCCTGGTCTCCGCCGCGTGTGTGCTGCCGCTTACCTCTGCGATTTTGGCGGATCGCGAGTTGGGCCTGCGACACCGAGCTGCGCTCGGCGTCACCGAGGAAAGTGACGCGATTTGTGTGGTCATCTCCGAGGAGCGGGGGGCTATCTCGATCACCCACAGCGGGCGCATCATCCGCGATCTCGATAAAAAACGTCTCAAATCTATTCTCCACGCTTTCCTGCTGCCCAAGGAACGATCCTCCGGCTTTGATGTTTTCCAACGTCTCTTCAAGGAGGTTTCAGAATCGAAGGAGCGCGCCAAATGAACTCGGAAATCAGACAAAATCTTAGCTTGTTGAGCTTATCCGTGCTCCTTGCTGTTTTCTTTTGGGCGATTGCTATCGAATCGGAGGACCCGACCATCCAACGTGCTTATTCTAGCAATATCCCCGTTACGCATCGCAATCTTCCCGATGATAAAATTGCCTATGGGGAGGAGGTGCGCGTCCAGGTCACGATTCGGACCCCCCAATCGGTCTGGGAGAGTTTGCGTCAGGAAGATGTCGAGGCCTACGTCGATCTCTCCGACGTGGCGACCGGCACGGTCAGTTTCCCCATCCAGGTCGAGGTTGACCATTCCCCGCTGGAGGTGGTGAGCGTCTCGCCTCAAGAGATCCAATTGACCATCGAGCAAATTTTGGAAAAAGATGTGCCCGTGGTGGTGATTCAAGAAGGCGAGCCGGCTTTGGGATACGAGGCCCAGGATTCGATGTCAGCGCCGGAGTTCATCCACGTCCGAGGCCCTGCCTCTTTTGTGCAGCAAGCCGTCCGCGCGGAGGTCGCCGTGGACATCGAAGGGCAACTCAGTGATGTCACAGAGGATATCCGGCCCGTGATTGTGGATGAGAATGGCGATCCCGTTCCGCAGTTGGAGATCGCACCCAGAACCGTGACGGTCAACATACCCATTCAAGAGCCGGGATACTTTCGTAAGTTGCCCGTCAATATCAATCTCAGGGGGGAGTTAGCGCCGGGCTATCGCCTCTCCAATCTAGAGGTCAAGCCGGAGATTGTGACTATCTTCGGCAATACCTACGCCGTGCAAAACGCGCCGCGCTATCTTCAGACCCAACCCATCAGCTTGCCTCAGATCACCGAGAGTCTGACTACCACGCTTGATCTGCAGATGCCGGAAGGTCTGTTTGTCGTCGATCCCAACAGCACCCAGGTCACCGTGACCATTATGATCGAGCCGATTCAAAGTAGCACCACCTTTGAAATGATTCCCAGGTTCGAAGGGTTGAGCAGGAATATGACAGCGACCGTGGAAATTGATTCCATTGTAGTGTTGTTGAGCGGCCCGCTGGCTACCATCGAGGCTTTGGAGAGGGAAGATGTCCGGTTGACGATTGATGTCACCAACCTCACGCCTGGCGAATACGCGATCCGCCCCACGGTGAATGTCACCCATACTGTCACCGTCGAAAATGTGCTGCCGGAGTCCATCCCCATTCGCATCGAAAGGCTGTCGGAGAGCGAAGAACCGGAGGATATGGACTAGGCATCATCTTGCTATAACACAAAACCCCGCCTTCTAGATTGTCTAGAATGGCGGGGTTTTGCATGGAGGCGCCTGACTCAAGATGTTTTACCGCTTTCCTTGAGCTACTTGAGCTACTTGAACTACTTGAACTACTTGAGCTCCTTGAACTCCTTGAGGCCCTCTTGCATAGCTTTCAAGGGCAACAGCGCGCACTTGATGCGCCCCATGCTTAACTGGATGCCGCCCATCATCTCCTGGATCTCCGCCAGCCCCATCGCCATCAACTCCTCCGGCGTCTTGCCCACGGCGGCCTCGGTGAACATCGAAGACGACGCCGTGCTGATCACGCAGCCATGGCCCTCGAACTTCACCTCGGCGATGCGCCCCTCGTCATCCCAGCGCGCCGTCAGGTGAATCATATCCCCGCAGGTGGGATTATCCATCTCAATATCAATGTCCGGCGCTTCCAACTCGCCAAAGTTCTGGGGATTATGGTAGTGATCCAGCATTTGCTCACGATATAGACTATCATTGTTCATGTTAAAAATCTCCTCTTTTGTCGTTTGTTACTCATCTTATCTGCCCAACAGATCGACGACTTTATGCAAGGCCGCGACCAGCGCATCGACGTCGTCGCGACCGTTATAGATGTAGAAGCTGGCGCGGGCGGTCGCCGGGATATCGTAGCGCAGATGCAGCGGCTGCGCGCAGTGATGACCGGCGCGAATGCAGACGCCCTCCTCATCCAAAATGGAGGCGATGTCGTGCGGATGCGCCGCCTCCATCCAGAAGGAGAGGACGCCGCCCCGCCGCTCGGCCGCTGGCCCCAGGACGTGCAGCCCTGGCACCTCGGTCACGCGCTCCAGCGCGTAGGCGACCACCGCCTGCTCGTGTGCGTGGATCTTCTCCAGTCCGATCTCCGTGAGAAAATCGACCGCCGCGCCCATGCCAACCACCTCGGCGATGGGTGGTGTGCCGGCCTCGAATTTGTACGGCAACTCGTTCCACAAAGAGCGCCCCTTCTCCACCCGGCGGATCATATCGCCGCCATACAAAAAGGGCGGTATCGCCTCCAGCACCTCGCGTCGGCCCCAGAGCACGCCCACGCCCGGCCCGCACATCTTGTGGCCGGAGAAGACCACGAAATCCGCGCCCAGCGCCTGCACATCCAACGGCAGATGCGGCGCCGCTTGGGCTGCATCCACCACCGTCAACGCGCCGGCCTCGCGCGCCATATCGATCACCTGCTTAATCGGCGGGAGCGTGCCCAAGACATTCGACATCATCGTGGCCGCCACCACCCTCACATCCCCTTGATCCAGCACCTTTGCCAGCGCGGGTAGATCCAACTCACCGCCGTCGGTGACCGGTAGGACCACCAACTCGGCGCCTTGACGCGGCGCCAACTGCTGCCACGGCACAAAGTTGGCGTGATGCTCCATCTCTGTTACCACGATGCGATCCCCGGCCCCGATGTTGCTCTCGCCCCAGGCGTAGGCGATGAGATTCAGCGCCTCGGTCGCGTTGCGTACCCAAATTACCTCGGCGACCTCCGGCGCGTTGATGAAGCGCGCGACGCGCTCCCGTGCTCCCTCGTAGGCGATCGTCGCCTCCTCCGCCAGCGAGTAGATCCCCCGATGTACATTGGCATAGCCGTGGCGGTAGACGTCCGCTATCGCCTCGATCACGGCGCGCGGCTTCTGCGAGCTGGCCGCGCTATCCAAAAACACCAGGCGCTTCCCGTGCACTTGGCGCTCGAAAATGGGAAAGGCTTCCCGAATCTTTGCCACATTCAGTAACATGGTTCCTCCCCGTTGATATTTGATAGGGTCGATTCAGTCCCTCTAAGTATAGCACAAACACCCAAAACTTGCGGGTGTGGGTGAGCGGTTATAATAGGAGGGTGATGCAAAGGGATGAAAGGAACTAAATATGGATGACAATCAAAAAGATACCGTGCCCCAACTGCCCCTCTTCCCTGCCGAGGAGTTGCCCGATCAACCCAAGCCGTCCCAACCATCGACAAAATCCACCGGCCTTACCCCGGAATCCTCGCTCAATCAGGCCCTCGGCGCCTTCGAGAGTTATATGCAAACGCGGGGCTTCACGGAGAACACCCAGCAGGCCTTCCGCTTGGATATGGACATCCTCAGCAACTATATGGGGCCGGGCGCGCCGCTGAGCGAGATCAGCACGGCGCATCTCCAGGCTTTTTTGGATTGGATGCAGGACGAGCGCGAGGCGCCGTGCAGCCCCAAGACCCTGGAGCGGCGGATCACCACGCTGAAGGTCTTCTTCGGCTGGCTGGCGGAGGATGAGGTCCTGCCGCGCGACACGGCGGCGCCGCTGATTCACCACGCCGTCTCCGCGCCGCTGCCCGATATCCTGACCCAGGCGCAGATCGCGACGGTCACCGACGCGACCCAGGCGATGCGGCGGGGCGACATCGGTCGCCGGCCCGACGCGCGCCCGCATCTACTCGTCACGCTCGTGCTCCACACGGGGATCAAGAAGAGCGAGTGCATCGATCTCCAACTCAATCACATCGATCTGACCAACGCCGAGCGCCCGGCGATCTGGATTCGCTACAAGCAGCCGAGCCGCCAGCACAAGGAGCGGCGCATCCCCCTGCCCAAATGGTGGCCGGCGATCCTGCGCACCTATCGCGAGCAATACACCCCGCGCCAATACCTCTTCCCGTGGACGGCGCGCAATCTGGAGTACGTCCTCACCGGCGTTGCCGCGGCCGCCGACGTCCCGCGCCTCACCTTCGAGATGCTTCGCTGGACGTGCGCGGTGCGCGACTACCGCGAGGAGATGGAACCCGACGCGCTGCGGCGCAAACTGGGCCTCTCGGAGATCAGTTGGTACGAGGTCGAGGTCAAATTGGCCCTCCTGGCCCAGCAGAAGGACGCGCCCGGCGCCCCGCCGTCGTAAAATTCACTTGCACTCTCTCTTGTCTCGATTACAATCACTCTC
>JBKHCQ010000276.1:0-5117 GCA_046541755.1 Anaerolineales bacterium
GCCTTTGCTCCGATTAGTGGTAGCGGCACCTATTACATGGATCAACTCGCGCTTTTTCAGGCAACAGCCGATGTAGTTGATGATTTCGAGAGTGGCACAGTCGATTCGTGGTTCGAGTATGGCGATTGGGGCAGCGGCGCGGTGCTGGAAAAATCGGAGGTGCTAACCGACACGCTGGCGGCTATGGGCGTGGTGAGCAACACCGTGATGAAGGTCAACTACACCGCTGCTGGTTGGGGCGTGGGCACTGGCGTCGATATTGTGCCGTTCGAGGATTGGAGCGCCTACGACGGCCTGAGCTTCTGGTTCTACGGCACAAATTCCGGCAACGAATTCAAAATCATCCTCACGGACAATGAGGGCGAGCGCCAGGCGACCAAATTCACCGATGACTTCACCGGCTGGCAGAAGTTGGAGTTCCCGTGGAAGGTGTTCTATTGGGACCCCGATTTCCAGCCGGATTGGGAGCACAATGATGGCCTGACGCTGACCGCTGTCGAGGCCCTGGCCTTTGCTCCGATTAGTGGTAGCGGCACCTATTACATGGATCAACTCGCGCTTTACAGCGATAATGTGGATCTCTCGCCAAGTGTGGGATTCAGCAATATTGCCTATACCGTCATCGAGGGCGATACCCTCACCGTCACCGTCGCGCTCAACATGGCGGCAGAGACGCCCGTTCAGGTGACCTACACTGTCTCCGATGTCACCGCGACGCTGGGCGAGGACTACACAGTCGATATGGAAACGATCCTCATCGCCCCGCACACCGGCCAACTTTACTTCGCTCCCGGCGAAACAGAACAATCGTTTGTCATCCACACCATCGATGACACCGAGAAAGAGGACAGTGAAACCATCGCGCTGACGCTATCCGACCCGGTCAATGCCGACTTGGGCCGTGCTGAGGCGACCGTGACCATCGAGGACAACGAGGCTATCTGCGACGGTCGCACGCTGATGATTGACAGTTTCGATAATTACAGCATGACCCTGCCGATGGGCATTACCGATACCTACGGCAACGAGATCGGCTTCTTCACCTGGAGCGATGGCAGCCCGGTGGAGATTACGACCACGCAGGTCATTACCGGCGATGCGCTGGCTCGACCCGGTCAATCGATGACCAACACCCTCTTGCGACTTGATTCTGACATCGGCGGTTGGGGCGGTTTCACGCACAACTTCGAGAACGAGGCGGGCGACACCTGGCTCACGCAAGATTGGAGCACCTATGAGGGCTTCGGCTTCTGGATGTACGGCACCGGCTCCGGCGTGGAGGTCGGCATCGAGTTGCAGGAAAATCGTCCGGCCAACGCTACTGTTCCCGAAGATGGCGGCGCTGAAGTATGGAGTTACATCTTCAAGGATGATGTCGCCGGCTGGCGCTTCGTCGAGATCCCGTGGGGCAAGTTCACCCGCAAAGAGATCGGCAACGGCGCCCCCAACGACGGCCTGACGTTGGAAGAGGTTCATGGCTGGGCCTTCATCTCGTTGGGCAGCGACGGCGAGCAGACCCACTACTTCGATAACGCGCAGGTCTGCGGCGAGCGCGTGGTCGAGAAGGATCTAGAAGTCGGCTTCAGCACCGACGAGTATGCCGTCACCGAGGGCGAAACAGCGACCCTCACCGTCACCCTGAACATGCCCATCACCGAGACCGTCACCGTCGACTACGCCATCCAGGAAAGCGGCGCCACGCCCAACCGCGATTACGTTCCCGCCGAAGGGACGCTCACTTTCGATCCTGGCGAGACCGCGCAGAGCTTCACCGTCGAGACGATGGACAACATCAAGCATGACGGCGACAAGCGCGTCGTCTTCGTCGTGACCAATCCGAGCACCGGCACGCTGGGCCATCAACGGCGCGGCATCCTGCTGATCGCAGACGATGATCCCTACGATCCCGCCCTGTTGGAGGATTTCGAGTACGGCGTGCATCACTTCAATCTCAGCGGCGGCATCACCGCCACCTTGACCGAGCTGGCAGATAGCGACGCCAAAGCACTGCCCGGCCAGGGCGCCTACGAGACCGTGCTCAGCACCACCTACCGTCTTCTCTCCAGCACTGTCAACTTCCCCGGTCGCATGCAGCGGATCTTTGGCGGCAGCGAGAACTGGGCCGATTACGACGGCTTCAAATTCTGGTTCTACGGTCAGAACACGGGCAACGAGGTTCAGGTCGAACTTCTGGACAACCGCGCGCCCGATCCCGGCCCCGAAGATTGGGAGTTGGTCTGGAGCGATGAGTTCGATGGGCCGGCCGGCGCGCCGCCCAATCCCAAGTACTGGACGCACGAGATAGGCGATGGCGCGCTCAATGGCATCACCGGCTGGGGCAACGGCGAATTCCAATACTATACCGACAGCACCGACAACGTCGCCATGGACGGCGATGGCAACCTCGTCATCACCGCCCGCAAGACCTCCACCGACACCAATCTGACCTGCTGGTACGGCCCCTGCGACTACACCTCCGCGCGGCTGATCTCGCAAAACAAGATCGACTTCGCCTACGGGCGCATTGAGGCGAACGTGAAAGTCCCCGCCGGCCAAGGTCTATGGCCCGCCTTCTGGATGTTGGGCGATGACATTAACCAGGTCGGTTGGCCCCGCAGCGGCGAAATCGACATCATGGAATATGTGGGCAAAACCCCCAACACCGTCTACGGCACACTCCACGGCCCCGGTTACTCCGGCGGCAATGGGTATGGCAAAGACTTTGATCTGGGCGAGCCGGTCGCCGACGACTTCCACCTCTTCACTATTGAGTGGGAGCCGGGCATCATCCGCTGGTACATCGACGACACCAACTTCTTCACCGCCACCGAGACCGCGCTCTTCGATATCAAACCCACTGCCGAGGAATGGGTCTACGATCATCCCTTCTTCCTGCTGATGAACTTGGCCGTGGGCGGAGCATTCCCCGGCAACCCCGACGAGACCACGCCCTTCCCGGCGGAAATGGTCATCGACTACGTGCGCGTCTACCAAGCCCCCGACACCTCCGAGCGCTTCGCGGCGACCTTCACCGACGACTTCACCGGCTGGAAGCAGATGAACTTCCCCTTCAGCGAGTTCTCCCGCGTGCCTGAACCAACCTCGCTTCGAGAACCCACGCAAGTGCCCAGCGACGGCCTGACCCTCACCGAGATGTGGGGCTACAGCATCAATCTTCCCGCCGAAAGGAATGGCGCCTTCTACCTGGATCAGATCAGGTTAGCTGAGGCCAGTAAGCTATATCTCCCGCTCATTATGAAGCACTAAGACCAAATAACATAACTTGCCCATCCGGGAAAGTACCTGTAACATAGGGATGGGCAAGTTATCAATGTTCGATTCTTATACAGCTTACGTCAAGGGAGTTCAGCAACCCAAAAACCTCCCAAACAGATACCTTTTCCTTCGGGGAATGTGTGTGTTTGGGAGGTTTGTTTTCTAACATGATGCGGATTACCAATCCGCCCTACTTCTTGAGGAGATATGTCTATGAATGACACCGATCGCAAGATCCACTTGGGCGCGAATCCCGCGCACTTTGAAACGCAATCTGTGGACGGCCAGTACGTCGAGATGTTGGGCGAGACGTACTACCGCATCCGTCACTACGATCAAATGCCGCCGTTCTTTATGAGCCTGGTCAGCAGCAGCAACCACTGGCTCTTTGTGGCTAGCACCGGCGGGCTGACCGCCGGGCGCGCCAACGCCGAAAACGCGCTCTTCCCCTACGAGACCGTCGATAAAATCACCGCTCACAGCGAGTACACCGGCCCCAAGGCCATCTTCTTGGTACGGCGCGATGGCGCTGTGCAGCTATGGGAGCCATTCTCCACGTGCTATGCCGGCCTCTATCGCATCGAGCGTCAACTCTACAAGAACATCGCGGGCAATAAACTGATTTTCGAGGAGATCAATCATGATCTGGCGCTGGCGTATCGCTACGCATGGCGCACCAGCGACCGCTTGGGCTTCATCAAGAGCACGTGGCTGGAAAACATCGGCGACGCGCCCTGCCATATTTCGCTGTTGGATGGGCTGCAAAATCTACTACCCTCCGGCGACGTTCTCGATCTGCAAGCCTCGTCCAGCTATCTGCTCCACGCCTACAAGCGGAACGAGCTTGAACCGGAGACCGGCCTGGGGATCTTCAGCCTCAGCGCCACGATCAGCGACCGGCCCGAGCCGAGCGAAGCGCTCCAAGCGACCACCGTCTGGCAAGTGGGCTTGGCGCCGACGCTATACTTGCTCTCGTCCGAGCAACTCGATGCCTTCCGCCGGGGTGAAGCGCTGACGCCGGAGACCGATGTGCGCGGCCGGCCGGGGGCCTACTTTGTCCACGCCGATGTGGAGTTGCCCGCCGGAGAGACGCGCGCCTGGCATCTCGTCGCCGATATCAATCAGGACGGCGCCGAGGTCGTCAATCGCGTGCAGGACCTGCAACAGCCCGCTGCCACGCTGATCCGCCAGATAGAGGCGGATATTGAGGCCGGCGACGAGGGGCTGATCCGCCTGGTCGCGGCCGCCGATGGGCTGCAAGCCTCCGGCGCGCGGCTGACCACGGCCCACCACTTCGCCAACGTGATGTTCAACATTATGCGCGGCGGCGTCTTCGCCAACGGCTATCAGGTCGAGACCGCGGATCTGCGCGACTTCGTGCGCACCCGCAACCGGCCTGTGCTGGCGGCTCACCAAGCGTGGTTCGATGATCTGCCCGCTGCGTTGGATCTGCCCGACCTCTACGACCGCGCCGCCGCCTACGGCAATCCCGACGTGCAGCGCCTCTGCTACGAATACCTCCCGCTGACCTTCAGCCGCCGCCACGGCGATCCCAGCCGGCCTTGGAATCGCTTTTCCATCAACCTCAAGCACCCCGATGGCACGCCGCGCTTGGATTATCAGGGCAACTGGCGCGATATCTTCCAGAACTGGCAGCCGCTGGCCTACGCCTTCCCCGCCAGCATCGAGGGGATGATCGCCAAATTCCTCAACGCGACCACCGCCGACGGCTACAATCCCTATCGCATCACGCGCGACGGCATCGAGTGGGAGGCGCCGGAGCCGGAGGATCCGTGGGCCAACATCGGCTACTGGAGCGATCACCAGATCATCTACCTGCA
>JBKHCQ010000277.1:0-5112 GCA_046541755.1 Anaerolineales bacterium
CTACGAACGGAATTCATCCTCCAATATCGACATCAGGAGCACGTCCTTGTGCTCGCCGCCGACAAACATCGCCTCGCGCATGCGGCCCTCGTGTTGATAGCCGCACTTCTCGTAGGAGCGGATCGCGCGCTCGTTGTCGGCGATCACGCGCAGGTAGATGCGATGCAGATTGTACCAGTTGAATCCCACCCGCAGGAGCACGCGCATCGCGTCGGTGCCGTAGCCCTTGTCCCAGTAGGCCTGATCGCCCACGATGATGCCCACCTCCGAGGCGCGGTCGCACCAGTTGATGTTCTCCAGTGAGGTCACACCGATGAGTTGCGCGCTATCTATCGTCTCGATGACAAAATGCACGCGGCCCGGCGGCATCTTGCCCGTGCTCTCCAACAATCCTTCGTACCATTTCTCTTCTAGTCCCAGCGAGATATATCGCACCGTGACAAAATTTCGCAAATCCGGGTTGCTGAGCCACTCCACGAAGAGCGGTAGATCCTCGCGCTCCGAGGGACGTAAACGCACCATTTCGCCATTGTAATACATCCTACCTCCTCGTATAAAATCCTCGTATAAAATCCTTCGAGAATAAGCCGTTGAAAAGAAAAACGACGTACAAATCCCCCAAACGCTCACATCTGTGCTGCTTTTAGGGCGGCTTAGGGGGATGTCCGGCAAAATTCAACAGACCCGTGATCCGTAGCTCCCCTGAAAAACAGCTTCGGATCGCGGACGGGACGTCCGCGTGCCATACCGGCGGATTTTCATCCCCCCGCCGGTGAACCGCCAGTTAATGACGAACTCCTTAGCCGTAGACCGGGCGCTCGCCGAAGATGGCGCGCCCGATGCGGAGCATCGTGGCGCCTTCCTCGATGGCCACCTCGAAGTCATCCGTCATCCCCATCGAAAGGCGCCGCCATTCGACGCCGGGAAAGCGCTCGCGCAGAGCATCGCGCAGCGCCCGCAGCGAGGCGAAGACCGGGCGCACGGTCTCTGGATCTTCGACTAAGGGCGCCATCGTCATCAGCCCCTGGATGCGGAGGCCGGGCAGCGCCAGCAGCGCGGCCACCTCGTCGAAGAAGGCGGCGCGCGCGTCGGCATCGCACTGCCAATCGGCGAGATCGTAGCCGTATTTGCTCGCCTCGCCGGAGACATTGCACTCGATCAGCGTCGGCATCTCCCGCCCCGCCGCGACCATCAGGCGGCTGAGCCGGCGCGCGATTTTCATCCGATCCACCGAATGGACGTAGTCGAAGTGCTCGGCGACGATGTTGGTCTTGCGGCTCTGAATATGGCCGATCATGTGCCACGTGGGGCGAATGTCCCCCTCCAGATCAAGCTGGACCGCGACCTCCTGGACTTTACGCGCGCCTTCGATGGGGCGATTTTCCCCAAAATGGTGTTGGCCCAATCGCCACGCCACGACGATCGCGTCCACGGGGAAGGTCTTGGTCACCGCGACGAGCTGAATCTCATCCGGGTCGCGTCCGGCGCGCAGGGCCGCTTCGCCAATGCGCTCGCGAACAGCGTGAAGATTTTCACGAATCGTAGTTGCGTCAGTCATTATCCCCCCTTAAGTTTGAGTTGCAAGTTAAAAGTTACAGGTTGCAAGTTACAAGTTATTTTACTTGCAGCCGTCGGGGCCGGCGCGTCCGCAAGAGCCTATGTCGCGACGCGGTGGCACGTTATCTCGCAATGGGATCATAGGTCGCCGCCCAGGTATAGACATGGATCGCTTGTTGGTTGATTTGATTGTAACGCCAATCGCTTCAGATGTAAAATTGACGTAAGCTAATCCTTGAGTACACTGGGGAGGGAATGTGAGAATTTAGAATGATGAATTACGAATGGGTTACTGTCACAGGGTATTCGCCACGGCGCCGCGCCGATGGTTGAAACCCTCGGTTGATATCCGAAGTGCGTTAAAATGCACGGGGCTTGCTTTTTTGAGCGGTTTTTCAACTCATTTTTAACGGGTTTTATGTATCAGCGTCGAATTCATTCGCAGGCGGGCCAAGCGGCGAAAACTTTAAGCCCCTAACCGAATGGTGAATTTCGCGAGGAGTGAGGGAGATAGGAGCCATGTCAGAGACGATATTGGTGGTGGAAGATGAACTTGTGTTGCGCGAAACGTTGGCCTATAACTTGGAAAAACAGGGGTATCAGGTCCACACCGCCCAAGATGGCCGTATGGGCGTCGAGTTGGCCTACGAGGTGCAGCCCGATCTGATCCTCCTGGACATTATGCTGCCCGGCCTGGATGGCTTCGAGGTGTGCCGGCTCCTGCGCAAAGAGATGAACGTCCCTATCTTGATGTTGACCGCCCGCACCGACGAAGTCGATAAGATCGTCGGGTTGGAGGTCGGCGCCGATGACTACCTGACCAAACCCTTCAGCATCCGCGAGTTGCTGGCGCGCATCAAAGCGCTACTGCGCCGCGTGCGCATGACCCGCGAGGAAGTCGCCGCCGAAGCGCAACAAGAAGAATCGCCCCAACAGTTGACCTTCGACAATCTGATGATCGACATAGATCGCTGTGAGGTCTTCCTCAACGGTGAAAGCTTGGATCTGCGCCCCAAGGAATACGACCTCCTCCTCTCGTTGGCGCAAAATCGAGGCCGAGCGCTCTCACGCGAGCAGTTGCTGGAAAATGTGTGGGAGTGGAATTACACGGGCGGCAGTCGCACCGTCGATGTCCACATCCGCTGGCTGCGCGAGAAAATCGAGCACGACCCCGGCCATCCCGCGCGCATCATCACCGTGCGCGGCGTGGGCTATCGCTTCGAAGGATAGCTATTCGGGCCTTCGTCGTTAACCTCATTCTGTTCGTTTCGCGCCTTACTACCAACTTGCCAAAGTGCTTGATCGTCGGAAAAGACGAACTTGCGTCGCCTGCGGATGAATCGCGGGCTAAAAGCTGAAGTCGGCTGAAGGCCGACTGAAAGACCGAAATCCACGGGGAAATCAAGTCAACTAAAGTTGACTTGCGCTTAGTAGCCGGGGATTTCAATCCTCGGCGCGGGACGCGGCGGAATGCTTCCCGACAATCAGTCGTCGCTCCCCTTGCCAAATCCAACCCTTGAAATCGCTCCATACTGCGTTATAATAAGCTGTTGGGCGCGACGCGCCTACATCTTACTATTTCCTGGATATAGACAATTACCCACCGCAAATCGTGTGGTAGATTAAGAAAATAAGGTAAGTGCAAATTAAATATGAACTATAAAGCAGAAGCGCCATTAATTGTCCAGGGGGATAAGACGATCCTTCTGGAGGTGAATAACGAGAATTACGCGGACGCCAGAGATCACCTGGCTCGATTCGCCGAGCTGGAGAAAAGCCCCGAATACATCCACACCTACCGGCTCTCCTCACTTTCGCTGTGGAACGCCGCCTCGGCCGGGTTGAGCGCCGCGGAGATTCTGGCCGGGCTACAGCAGTACGCGAAGTATCCCCTGCCCGATAACGTCATCGTGGAGATCGAGGAGGCCATCGCGCGCTATGGGCGCGTGCGCTTGGTGAGCGATCCCTACGATCCCCAACAACTCCGGCTGATGTCTGACGACGCCCTGCTCCTGATGGAATTGGAACGCAATCGTCACGTCAAGACCTACATCCTGGGGCGGAAGGGCGAGCATACCCTGCTCGTGCCGGCCTCGCGACGCGGACACGTCAAGCAGGCGCTCGTGAAGGCCGGCTATCCCGCCGAGGATTTGGTCGGATATGTGCGGGGCACACCGCTCACCTTCCAACTGCGCGAGCAGACCATCGAAGGCGAGCCGTTTCGCATTCGCCGCTATCAACACGACGCCAGCGCGATCTTCTGGGCCGGCGGATCGGAGGCTGGCGGCTCCGGCGTGATTGTCCTACCCTGCGGCGCGGGCAAGACCATCGTCGGCATGGAGGTGATGGAGAAGGTGCAGGCCAACACCCTGATCCTCACGCCGAGCACCGTCGCGGCGCGCCAATGGCGCCGGGAGCTGATAGAGAAGACCACGCTTGAGGCCGATAAGATCGGCGAATATAGCGGCAGCACCAAGGACATCGCGCCGGTGACCGTGGCCACCTATCAGATTCTCACCCATCGCAAGCGCGGGACCAAGAACAAGAATCTTCCGATGGAGGAGGAGTTCCCGCACTTCGGGCTGTTCAATGAGAACGATTGGGGCCTGATCATCTACGACGAGGTGCATCTCCTGCCCGCGCCGGTCTTCCGCATCACAGCGGAGATTCAGGCGCGCCGGCGTCTGGGCCTGACCGCGACCTTAGTCCGCGAGGACGGTCGCGAGGAGGATGTCTTCTCGCTCATCGGCCCCAAGAAGTACGATGTCCCCTGGCACGACTTGGAGCGCCAGGGGTGGATCGCGCCCGCGCAGTGCAGCGAGATCCGCGTGGAGATGCCCCAAGCGCACCGGTTGGATTACATTATGGCCGAGCGCCGCAAAAAATATCACATCGCCGCCGACAACCCGGCCAAGCTCAAGATCTTGGACAACCTGCTAAAACATCACGCCGAGGATCGCATCCTGATCATCGGGATGTACTTGGATCAACTGGAATATATCGCCGAGCGCTACGATTTCCCGCTGATCACGGGCAAGACGAAGCAAAGCGAGCGCGAGATGTTATATGAGCAATTCCGGCGGGGCGAATTTTCCACGCTGGTTGTCTCCAAGGTCGCCAACTTCTCCATCGACCTGCCCGACGCCAACGTCGCGATCCAGATCTCCGGCACCTTCGGCTCGCGGCAGGAGGAGGCGCAGCGCCTGGGTCGCATCCTGCGCCCC
The DNA here is from genome assembly GCA_046541755.1 of Anaerolineales bacterium. Taxonomy (GTDB): domain Bacteria; phylum Chloroflexota; class Anaerolineae; order B4-G1; family SLSP01; genus JAAAOZ01. The sequence continues at coordinate 4,782 of JBKHCQ010000277.1, forward strand.
AAGAGAGATGGCACGCAAGCCTACTTCTACAGCATCGTGAGCAAAGAGACCATCGATCAGCAATATAGCGCCAATCGCCAGCGATTTCTCACCGAGCAGGGCTATCGCTACGTCATCCTCTACGAGGACGAAGTGCCGGAGGGCCTCGAATCCATAGAAACTGACGCGCAAGCGGCGTAAGACACAACTTACGAGCGTATTTGAGAATTCAACTCACGAACCCTTGCGAAGGTTGCGGGAGCTTAGATACTCGCTGCACCTAATACGTACTATTTGAAGCTATTTGTGCAACCTTCGCAAGGTTGAGATTAATTTTCAAACATCCTCTAAA
>JBKHCQ010000278.1:0-5108 GCA_046541755.1 Anaerolineales bacterium
ACCTCCGCCACGGTCAAGCAATCGCCATCATCCATCCGAATGCCGATCACGCCGGCGGCCATGCGGCTCATCGGGCGGACATTCTGCTCGTTGAAGCGAATGCCCTGCCCCTGCTCCGTCACCAGGATGACGTCGTCATCGCCCTGGGTGAGGCGCACCCAGCCCAACTCGTCGCCCTGGTAGAGCCGAATCGCGATGATGCCGCTGGGACGCACCGAATCGAATTCGTTGATCGCCACGCGCTTTGCCCGGCCCTGCTTGGTGACCAACATAAAATACCTGGCCTCGTCAAAATTGGACACGGCCAACACCGTCGTGACGCGCTCCTCGTTCTTGATCTCGATGATGCCGGCCAGAAGCGAGCCTTTCGCCGTCCGCCCGGCCTCCGGGATGTGATAGACCTTCTCCTGATAGACCTTGCCCTTATCGGTGAAGAAGAGCAGCGTGTCGTGGCTGTTGGCCGAGATCAGGGACGTGATCTCGTCCTCGTCGCCGGTGGACATGCCGATCACGCCGCGCCCGCCGCGTCGCTGCGCGCGGAAGACGGTCCAGGGCACGCGCTTGATGTAGCCGCGCTGGGTGATCGAGATCAGGACGTCCTCTTTCGCGACCAAATCCTCCAGGTCGAGCGAGGCATCCAATTCAGGATAGATGCGGGAGCGGCGCGGGTCGTTATAACGCTCGCGCAGCTCCAACAGATCCTCGCGGATCACGGAGCGCTGCTGGTGCGGCGAGGCCAACAGCCCCTCCAGATAAGCGATGGATTTGAGCAGGTCGGCGTACTCGCTTTCAAGCTTCTCACGCTCCAGGCCGGTGAGGCGGCGCAGTCGCATATCCAAGATCGCCTGCGCCTGCGCCTCGCTCAGGCCAAAGCGGGCCATCAATTGCTCACGAGCGATGTCCACATCGGGGGATTCGCGGATTGTCTTGATGACCGCGTCCAAGTGATCCAAGGCGATTAACAGGCCCTCCAGGATGTGGGCGCGGGCCTGGGCGCGATTTAACTCGAATTGGGTGCGCCGCACCAAGACCTCGATGCGGTGGTCCAAGAAGATTTGCAACATCCGCTTGAGCGGCAACACACGCGGCACGCCATCCACCAGCGCCAGCAACTGGATGCCGAAGGTGGATTGAAGCGGCGTGTGCTTGTAGAGGCGATTGAGCGCCTTCTGCGGCTGGGCGCCGCGCTTTAGCTCGACGATGATGCGCAGCCCGGTGCGATCCGATTCGTCGCGCAGGTCGGTGATCTCATCCAATTGATCCGAGCGAACTAACATCGCGATCCGCTCCAGCAGGCTGGTCTTGTTCACCTGATAGGGAATCTCGGTGATGACAATGCGGAACCGTCCGCCGCGCATCTCTTCGATCTTGGCCTCGGCGCGCATCACGACCTTGCCGCGCCCGGTGGCGTAGGCCTTGATGGTGGACTCTTGGCCCAGGATATTGCCGCCGGTGGGGAAATCCGGCGCCTTGATGTACTCCATCAGCGTCTCGACGCCGATCTCTTCCTGGCGCTCCCAGTTATCGATGAGATAGACGAGCGCATCGACGACCTCGCCCAAGTTGTGGGGCGGGATGTTCGTCGCCATGCCAACGGCGATGCCGGAGGAGCCGTTGACCAGCAGATTGGGCAGGCGGGCCGGCAGCACCTGCGGCTCCTGCAAGCTGCCGTCGAAGTTATCGACCCACTCGACCGTATCTTTCTCGATGTCGGTGAGCATCTCCATCGAGATCGGGGCCAAGCGCGCTTCGGTGTACCGCATCGCGGCCGGCGAATCGCCATCAATGGAGCCGAAGTTGCCCTGCCCATCGACCAATATATAGCGCATCGAGAAATCCTGCGCCATCCGGGCCATCGCATCGTAGACCGCCGTATCGCCGTGGGGATGGTACTTCCCCAGCACCTCGCCCACAATCCGGGCCGATTTTTTGTGCGCGGCGTTGGGTCGAATGCCCATATCGTACATCGCGTAGAGGATGCGGCGCTGCACCGGCTTGAGGCCATCGCGCGCATCGGGCAGCGCGCGCGCGACAATCACGCTCATCGCATAATCCAGGTAAGCGGAGCGCATTTCTTTTTGGATTTCAACGTACTTGATGGTACCGATTTTATTACCTGTCGCCTGTTCCATCGCTTGTTCCATCGTTTGTCCCATTGCTTTGTTCAAAGGTATATTACCTCACATTTTTTTATCCGACGGCGCCCTTGTCCCACTCTTGGAGCGCGCCCATTTTATCCCAGGAGACAAGATATGGCTTGGGTTTTTTGGCGCTTGCGTTGCTATCTCACGTACTACTTATAAGGAAGGTATAAGGGGTTCCGAAGCATTATTATACCTCAAAAAGAGCATAAGGCGAATCAGCAGATAGAACAGATTCAGCAGATGGAACAGAGGATCATCGGAAAGCATTCCGCCGCGCGCCCCGTGGCGGGGACGCCGGCTACAACAACAGCCGCCCCGATCTTCTGGGGGCGGCTGTGCGCTTCTGGATGATGTGGTCGCTAGCGTGACCTTTGATCAACGCTTGTAAACCGCATAACTGGAACAGCGGATGTAGCGCGGAATGGTATTCCGCGTCCCTGGCGGGTTCGCAATCCACCCTCCATACGATTCGAGTTCTAGTTGCGCGATTCAGGACCGGGGGTCAAACCTGATGCTAACTTAAACCATGCCCAAGGTTTACTACGAACGAAAAACGATTATTTGTAGCTATTATTGCAGCTTGCGGAGAAGTCCCGTCCATCCCAAGAAGAAGCCCCCAGGGCGAAGGCCGCTGGGGGCTGGATTGCAAAGTTCCCGATTAACGAGGAACGAGGCAGGTCATTTAACCGAGACAGCATCCACGGGGCAGACTTGATGACAAATGCCGCAGCTGATGCAGATGTCCTGATCGATGACGTGGGCTTCGCGGGGGGCGCCGCTGATGGCGCTGACGGGGCAGTTGCGGGCGCAGCGGGTGCAGCCGATGCAGGTCTCCGGGTCGATGGTGTATGTGATGACGCCCCGGCAGACGCGCGCGGGACAGGTGTGGTCGTAGATGTGCGCCTCGTACTCGTCGCGGAAATGCTCCAGCGTGCTCAGCACGGGATTGGGCGCGCCCTGGCCCAGGCCGCAGAGCGAGCCGCGCTTGACGTACTCGGCCAGCGTCTCCAGCTTCTCGATGTCGCCCGGTTTGCCATCGCCGGCGCAGATCCGATTGAGGATCTCCAACATGCGCCGCGTGCCGACGCGACACGGGACGCACTTCCCGCACGACTCTTCCTGCGCGAACTCCATAAAGAAACGCGCGATATCGACCATGCAGGTGTCCTCATCCATCACGACGAAGCCGCCGGAGCCCATAATCGAGCCAACCTCGGCCAAGGTCTCGTAATCGACGGGCAAATCCAAATATTTCTCCGGGATACAGCCGCCCATCGGGCCGCCGGTCTGCACGGCCTTGAATTTCTTGCCGCCCAAGATGCCGCCGCCGACGTCGTAGACGATCTCGCGAATCGTGATGCCCAGCGGCACCTCGATCAAGCCCGTGCGCTCCACCTTGCCGGCGATGGCGAAGGTCTTGGTGCCCTTGCTCTTCTCGGTTCCCATGGAGGCGAACCACTCGCCGCCCTTGAGGATGATCTGCGGGACATTGGCTAAGGTCTCGACGTTGTTGATGTTGGTCGGGCTGCCCCATAGACCAGATACCGCCGGATAGGGCGGTCGGGTGCGGGGCATACCGCGCTGCCCCTCGATGGATTGCATCAGCGCCGTTTCCTCGCCGCAGACGAACGCGCCCGCGCCCATCCGCACCTCCAGATCGAAGTTGAAGCTGGAACCGAAGATGTTCTCGCCCAGTAGGCCGTACTCGCGCGCCTGCTCGATCGCCGTGCGCAGCGTGCGAATGGCGACCGGATACTCGGCCCGAACGTAGAAGTATCCCTGGCTGGCCCCGATGGCGTAGGCCGCGATAGCCATCCCCTCAATTACGGCGTGGGGATCGCCCTCCAGCACGCGACGATTCATAAACGCGCCGGGATCGCCCTCGTCGCCGTTGCAAATCACGTACTTTTGAGCGCTCGGATTGCGCTGCGCGAACGACCACTTAAGCCACGTGGGGAAACCCGCGCCGCCGCGTCCTCGCAGACCGGAGGTCTTCATCTTCTCGATGACCTCCTCCGGCGTCATCTCCGTGAGCACGTGAGCCAGCGCCTGATAGCCGTCCTTGATAATGTAATCTTCAATGTTGAAGGGATCGATTTTGCCCACATTGCGCAACACAACGCGGACCTCTTTCGTGGAGGGGGTCGGCATCGGTTCGACCTTCCCCGCTTCGTAAATCAGCGATTCGACCGGGCGGCCCTTGTAGAGATGCTCCTCCACAATCGTCTTGGCATTCTCCGGCGTTACACCGACGTAGTGCGTGTCATCCGGGTAGACGACGACCTCGACGCCGGCTTCAGGGTGGCCCAGCGCGTTGGCCTGCAAGACCCGGATCTCCCGATCCAGCTCTAGCTCATTCAATTTATCCCGCAGCGCCTGCTCGACGGCCCCTGCACCCTCTGGCGCCATGCTGATTAATACATGTGCACGATAAGCCATATTACCTCCTTAAGTTAAGGATTGACGCCGCGACGCCATCCTTGGGGCTTGATCGCTCTTGATAGTCACAGAAACGTGAGCGCCGGATGGCTAGGCCTCGATGGCCCACGCCTCGATGGGGTCGCCCGCGACGATGTGCTTCTCGATCAATTCGGGTACGCGCGATGTGTCGAGGTGGCCGTAGGTGACCATATCCTGATCGCCCACCTTTACCTGTACAATCGGCTCGTACTCGCACAAGCCAATGCAACCCGTCTGCGTCACGGTGACATCGCTGATGTTCTTCTCCTCGAGTTCTTTGAGGATGGCGCTCATCGTATCCCGCGCGCCGGCGGCGATTCCGCAGGTGCCCATCGCGACGACGATGCGAGCGCGGGAGCTTTCTTGCGACATCTTGCGGCGTTCCAGTGCGCGCTCCTTAATCTTCTTCAGTTCATCTAAGCTCTTCATGTTTTAAGCCTCCTGCCTTATGCTATATGTTATACAATGTATACAAGTATGTATGAAATTTACTGTATGACTGAG